>WGAL01000035.1 GCA_015494845.1 Melioribacteraceae bacterium | reverse complement strand
GCAGCGTCAGATGTGTATAAGAGACAGACAAAGGTTCTTCCTTAATTCGCGATACAATCACAATGATTCTTGCCGGCGGTCAAGGCGAGAGATTAAGTCCGTTGACAAAATTCCGCACAAAGCCGTCCGTTCCTTTCGGCGGGAAATACAGAATAATCGATTTTACTTTGTCGAACTCGCTAAATTCAGGCTTGCGCAAAATTTATGTTCTCACGCAGTATAAATCGGAATCGCTGAACGAGCATTTGCACACCGGCTGGAATATTTTCAACGCAGAATTGAACGAGTTTGTTTTCTCGATTCCGCCGCAACAGAAAATCGGCAACAATTGGTACACAGGAACGGCAAACGCAATTTTGCAAAATATGAATTTGATTCGTCCGAGCAAAGCGAAAAACGTTTTAATTCTTTCCGGCGACCACATCTACAAAATGGACTATCTAAAAATGGTTGAATACCATATGGACACAAAAGCGGACTTGTCGATAGCCTCCATTTACACGCCAGTTGAAGAAGCGACGCGGTTCGGTGTGCTGAATATCGATAAAAATTACCGCGTGGTGAATTTTATTGAAAAGCCGCCAAAACCGCCGGAAGCGCCGGACAAACCTGGTTACGCTTTCGTGAATATGGGAATTTATATTTTTAGCACCAATGTTTTGAAAGATGTTTTCGAAGCAATGGAAAAGGATGGCTTACAAACGGACGATTTCGGAAAGCATATTATTCCGTATATGGTAAAGGAAGGTTACAATGTGCGCTCTTACAGGTTTATAGATGAAAACAAGAAAGATAAACCTTACTGGGTGGATGTTGGGACGATAGAAAGTTACTATGCGGCAAGTATGGATTTGATTAGCGTTGCGCCGTTCTTCAATTTGTATGATGAAGATTGGCCAATCAGAACCAAGCAGCGGCAGTCCCCTCCGGCAAAAACGGTTTCGCACGAAGGCGAACGCGTGGGTCGCGCGTTAAATTCGCTTGTTTGCGACGGCACAATTATCTCAGGCGGATTGGTAGAACGTTCAATTTTGGGTTTTAACGTTAAGGTAAACAGTTACTCTTATATTACCGATTCGATAATTTTCGACAGCTGTAATATCGGAAGACATTCGAGAATACGTCGAACAATTATGGATAAAAACGTTGTAGTTCCGCCTGGAACGGAAATTGGGTTCGACCCGATTGAAGATGCAAAACGTTTTAAGGTAACTGAAACAGGGATTGTTGTAATTCCGAAGAATTACAAATTTGAGTGAGGAAAATAGAAAGGATTTTCGTTAGAGAAAACGCGGTTTGTTTCTGACGTGAATAACTCTGCGTTCGGTAATTATTTTATCGACCGTAAAATCGTCTTCCGTTGTTTCGATTTCTGGGAAAAGTTGAAACTCGAACGCCAAAATTATTTTCGGAGCAAGCGTTTGCGAAATGAGGTTTATGTAATAGGGACTTCCGTAACCAATTCGTTTTCCGCTCATTGAGACAGCTGCCGCGGGAGGAATAATCAAATCAATGTCGTCAAAATTATCATCAACCGACACGCTCGATTCCAAATAATTTTCTTCCGATTCAATTACTTTGTCCCAACCGAGAAACGCGCCTCTTACAAATTTATTTTTAATTTTGTTTATTCTCGGAAGCGATACGATTTTCCCCATTCCAACAATCATATCGATAATTGCGCGTGTATAAACTTCACCTTTATTTTTTGACGCATAAATCAAAATATTCTTTGCGTTTACAAATTCGTCCTGAAGAAATAATTTTTCCGCAATCTTTTGCGTTTTCTTCCTTACTTCCTTCTCGGACATTCCAGCGCGCCACTGGGAAACAAAATCAAGCGCTTGTTTGCGAGGGATTGATTTGTGCAATTTTTACTTAAGTTAAATAATTTACTAAAATAACTTTTGGTTTATTATTCGAAAATTGAACAAAGTAAATTGTAAACTGTGAATAGTCAATAATTCTTTTTCATTGAGCGAATTAACCCGCTTAATAATTTCTGAACTGTAATTAATCTTTTTTCTAAATCTTCTTTTACAGAATTTGGTATATATTTTAAGCGGAAGGATATTTCGATTTGCGTATCAATCTCGCTTAATGAACCATTTGCAATATTCAAAAAATGTAATTTATCGGCTGTGGTGTTTCTTGTTAAACCTTCAGCAATATTTGAGGGAACAGATACCGCCGCTCTTCTTAACTGAGATTTTAAGCAAAATTCCTCTTCACGAGGAAAATCTTTTGTTAAGTCATAAATATCTACAACCAAATCCATTGCTTCACGCCACAAATCCAAATTTTTATGCGGTCTAAAATTTTTCAACAATTCACCATTTACGATTCACTATTAACTATTTCAACAATTCTCTCCGCCGCGTGTCCGTCCCAAAGATCGGGAATCTTACCTACCTTTATTTTACCGGATAAAACTTCGAGAGCTGTTTTTTCGGCTAATTCCAAATCCGTTCCGAGTAATTGATTGGTTCCAACTTCGACTGTAGCGGGGCGCTCGGTGCTTGTCCGCAACGTAATGCACTGCACACCAAGATATGTTGATTCTTCTTGAATGCCGCCGCTGTCAGTTAAAATAAGTTCAGCGTTCTTCGTTAATGTTAGAAAATCAATGTAACCAATCGGTTCGGTTAAAATTATATTTTTGCTTATCGTTTCATTCAAGTTAAATCTTTCAAGATTTTTTCTTGTCCTAGGATGAATTGGGAATATAACTTTTCTCTCCTCAGCAATCCGATTAAGAAGTTTGAATAACTTTTCTAACTGATTTTTTTCATCAACGTTGCTTGGTCGATGCAATGTTACTAAGACATATTTTTGTTTTTGTAACGAATATTTTTCGAGAATTTTTGAGTTTTCCGTTTTCGGGAGATAATGTTTTACGCTGTCAATCATAACGTTTCCTACGAAATAAATTTTTTCATCAGAAACGCCTTCGTTCCTCAAATTATTAAATCCGGATTGTTCCGTTACAAAAAGCAAATCCGAAATTCTATCCGTTAAAACGCGGTTAACTTCTTCAGGCATTTCCATATCAAAGCTCCGCAAGCCAGCTTCAACGTGTATTACTTTTATGTGCAGTTTCTTAGCGGTTAAACTGCAGGCTATTGTAGAGTTTACGTCACCGACAACTAAAACGTAATCTGGCTTCTCATCAAGTAAAACTTTTTCAAACTCAATCATCACTTTCGCCGTTTGTTCCGCGTGCGAACCGCTTCCAACTCCAAGATAATAATCAGGCTTTGGTAATTCTAAATCTTCAAAGAAAATTTTAGACATTTTTTCATCGTAATGCTGTCCAGTATGACAAATTTTGTGAATTATCGGATTGCCGGATTTTTGAACTTCTGAATTTTGAGATGAAAGCTTTTCGTTGTATTCTTGTATTGCGCGATGAATCGGCGCGACTTTCATAAAATTCGGACGAGCGCCTACTACTGAGATTATTTTCATTTTTTTTATTGTGAATTGTGAATAGTGAATGGTAAATTGTTATTGTTTCATAGAGCGAATTAATCCGCTTAATAACTTTTGGACGGTTATTAATCTTTTTTCAAAATTTTCCTTTACGGAATTTGGAATATATTTCAATCGGAATGATATTTCAATTTGAGTATCTATTTCGCTTAGTGAACCGTTTGCAATATTCAAAAAATGTAATTTATCGGCTTTTGTGTTTCTTGTTAAACCTTCAGCAATATTTGATGGAACAGACACTGCCGCTCTTCTTAATTGTGATTTCAAGCCAAATTCCTCATCGCGAGGAAAATCTTTTGTTAAGTCATAAATATCTACAACCAAATCCATTGCTTCGCGCCACAAATCCAAATTTTTATGGGGTCTATAATTCCCCACCAGTTACTCTCAACAATTTACAATTCACCATTCACTATTTACCAACTTACATTCCATAATAAACCGCAAAGTAAAACTCATCTTGTCTTGAATCAACAAAATTTCCGTTTTCTTGCTCTTCGGACGTTAAAAAATTATTATATCTTATTCTGACAAATAAATCGTG
>WGAL01000034.1 GCA_015494845.1 Melioribacteraceae bacterium | reverse complement strand
GTGATTGACATTGTGATGCCTCTAACTTTTTAGTTCAATTATTTTTTTTAATTATGATATTCTAAATTAAACTTATTTGTATTGAGGGAAAAGATAAAAAGCGATTTTTTTATCTTTTATACAAAATTATTAATGAAAAATGTCTTTTTAAGGTGGAATTATTATGATTTGTATCACAAAAACATGTGAAATTATTTGACAATAAGGGTTTTTTTTGTTATTTATAACTTATTGATTATAATATTTTATTAATAATATGGGGTTAACCATGAGAAAAATTAGTCTGTTTTTAACTTTATTCTTGATTGCATCAACAGCATTCGCACAAGTTGCAAAGAACAGTTGGGGATTTGATTTCGGTTTATCTTATCCTCGCGCTGTAAGTCAAAATGGAGGACTTTCCGGTAATGTTAGCTATGGTGTTTTCCTTGGTGTATCGAGATATTTTTCAGAGAGCGTTGGATTGCGAGCTAATTTTAGCGGAAAAAGTATTGAATTTAAAGACATGTCTGTTAATCCTTGGAAAACAATTAGAACAACAGTTTTCGCTTTGGATTTTGATTTAATCTACCGTTTTGTTCCTTGTGAAAAACTTTCTCCCTATTTCTTAATCGGGGTTGGCGGTTTTTATGCTGATAACAGTTATAACAACCCAACTGCAAGCGATCCGTTCTTTGATTACCAAGTTAACTTTGGCTTTGGCGGCGCATACAAATTAAACGACAACTGGGATTTAACCGCCGAATTTGATTACCATACTTTAGCTGCTACAAACCTTGACGGCCAGTGGGGTACTTCCGGAAACGGTGTGCTTGGCGGAAATGAGGATTCTTATTATGAGTTTAACATTGGGCTCATTTATTACTTTGACAAAGGTGAAAATTCCAAACTTTGCCAATTGTATAACGGTATAGATGTTAAGCCTGTCGATTATGAAAGAATTGACAACATTGTTAAAAAACACACCGCAAATATTGGTGTAAATAAGGCCGAAGTTAAAGATGCAGTTTCCGAAGCTATTGAGGAATTTCATAAAACAAGAGAACATAAAGTTATTCTTTCTGGCGTGAACTTTGAATTTAACAGCGCAAAATTAACCGCTGAATCTTACCCGATTTTATTCCATGCGGCAATGACTTTATTGCAAAATCCGGATTTGAAAGTTGATATTATCGGTTACACTGACAATATTGGTTCTGCAAAATACAACAAAAAACTTTCTCTCAAGAGAGCAAATGCAGTTAAAAATTACTTAATTGCTCGCGGCGTTGATGCAAGTAGAATTACAACAATTGGAATGGGCGAAGAAAATCCAATTGCAAGCAATAAGACTGCTGAAGGTCGTGCTCTTAACAGAAGAATTGAATTTAAGGTTCATAAATAAGAGACGCGTTTTGTTTTGAGAAGGGGCGTTAATCGCCCCTTTTTTTATATCCAAATTATGAACTTAAAAATGACAGAAGTATCATCAGTAAAAACAAGAGTTAAATTAAAATGAAAAAAATTCTCCTACTTCTGTTAATTTCTGTTCGCCTTTTTTCGCAAGATCTTTCTGTAAAACTAACCTATAAGGATTCATTAAAGGCTAAATTAATTTTAGATAAATTAACTTTGCGCGAAAAATGCGCTCAACTCGTATTTGCTCACGGTTACGCATTTGAATTTGGCAACGATTCCGCAGAAATGGACCGTCTTGAAAAATTAGTTCAAAACGAAAAAATCGGGGGAATTCTTTTTTTACAAGGCGATGCTGAAAAACTTCCCTCGATTGTTAATTATTTGCAAAGCAAATCCAAAATTCCTCTGCTTATTTCCGGCGATTTGGAAAATGGTCTCGGCGGAAGATTTATAAATTCCACGGAGTTCCCGCCGCCGATGGCAATTGCCGCAACGCGCGATACCGCCAATGTAAAGATTGCCGCTAAAATAACAGCTGAAGAAGCAAAAGTCTGTGGCATATTGCAAAATTACGCGCCGGTTCTTGATATTAATGAAAATTATAAAAATCCCATAGTTAATTATCGTTCTTTTTCGGACGACAAGAGTGTTGTTGCTTTATTCGGTTCGCTTTACATAAAAGAACTTCAACAAAGCGGAATAATTGCAACTCCAAAACACTTCCCTGGACACGGCGCAACGGATTTGGATTCGCATAATATCTTGCCGGAGATTTCGAAAAATAAAATCTCGCTTTTACAAAACGAACTTTTCCCATTTAAAAAAGCAGTAACAGCCGGCGCTCTTTCAATGATGATTGCTCATCTGAACGTGCCTTCTTTAACCAATGATACAATTCCCGTAACGCTTTCGCGCCGGGTTGTGAGCGATTTGTTGAAAAAGCAATTTGGATTTAGGGGACTGTGCGTTTCGGACGCAATGAATATGGGCGCAATAGTTAATACTTTCGGGGCTGATTCCGCTATTGTGAAAGCGGTGAACGCCGGAATTGACGTAATATTATTTCCGGTTGACGAAAGGGAAGCAATCGACGCCATTTACGACGGGGTTCTTTTTCATAAAATAAAAGAAGAACGCGTTTTGGACGCGGCTTTTAAAATCATTTTATACAAGTTGCGATTAGGACTTTTTTCTAATCCGACAGTGGACATCGAAGCCGCGAAAAAAGTAATAGGGAAAAAATCGCACAAGCGCGCATCGCTTAAAATTGCCGAAGAAGCCGTAACATTGCTCAAAAACGAAGATAAAATTATTCCTGTCGATACTTCAAAATATTTTTCTCCATTGTTGATAATTTCACGACAAACTGACCGCTCTGACTTGTTAAGTCTAAAACGTCCTCTCGAAAAATTTCTTAGATCGAGAATGCCGAAAATAAAAACGGTTGAATTATCAAAACTCAGTAAAGAAACTGATTTCCGTATGGCATTCGAGGCGGCGGAAAATTCCGATTTGATTGTCTTTGCTCCGTATATCGGGGTGCAATCTTTTTCAGGAGAAATCGAACTGAACGAAAAATTTAAAAAATTCGGCGAACAGATAATCAATCTCGGAAAACCGTTCGTTCTTGCGAGTTTCGGCAGTCCGTATATTCATGTTTATTTACCTCACGCAAGGAATGTTCTGATTTCCTACGGAATATGCAACGCTTGCGAAGCGGCGGCTGCCGAAGCGCTTTTCGGCGAAATTGATATTAACGGGAAATTGCCTGTAAATCTTCCGAATTCGAAATTCGCTCGCGGTTACGGATTAAATTACAAAAGGGATTTTCTCGTATTTTCTAATGACGAGAAAGATTCTCTTTACGATTTTTCGGAAACGGATTCATTGATTAACGACGCTATTTCGCGCAAGGTTTTCCCTGGAGCGCAATTATTGGTCGCGAAAAACGGAAAAGTAATTTTAAACAAATGTTACGGACGTTTTACTTATTCGCCGGAATCACCGAAAGTTACGAAGAATACATTGTACGATTTGGCTTCGCTTACAAAACCGATTGCGACAACTACGGCGCTAATGTTGCTTTACGACCAAGGGAAAATTTCGCTAAATGATTACGTTGTTAAATATTTGCCTGAATTCGACAACAACGGCAAAGATAAAATTACAATCGAGCAATTGTTGCTTCATACTTCCGGATTGCGCGCCGGAAGAAAATTTTATAAAAAATATAAAACGAAAGACGCCGTAGTTAAAGCGATAATGAACGAAACCTTAATTAACGAACCTGGCGAAAAATTTGTTTACAGCGACTTGGGAATGATAGTTTTGCAACAAGTTATTGAAAAAATCACGCGCGTTACTTTGGATAAATTTATTTACGACAATGTATTCTCAAAATTAAATTTATCGCATATTTGTTTCAATCCGCAGGATTCCCTGAAAAAATTCTGCGCTCCGACCGAAGTCGATAATTATTGGCGGATGCAAACGGTGCAAGGAACGGTTCACGACGAAACCGCGGCTTTGCTTGGCGGAGTTTCCGGCAACGCAGGACTTTTCTCAAACGCAAGCGATATTGCCGTCTTTGTTCAAATGCTACTCGACGGCGGAATTTATAAAGGGAAAAGAATATTAAACAAAAAAACAATAGAACTTTTTACGACGAGAAAAGAAAATAATCGCGCTTACGGCTGGGATATGAAATCGCCCAAAGGATATACTTCCGCAGGGAAATTATTTTCGTTGGATTCATTTGGTCATACTGGTTTTACAGGAACATCAATTTGGGTTGACAGACCGCGGAAACTTTTTGTTATCTTTCTTACGAACCGCGTTTATCCGACAAGAAAAAATCGAGAGCACATTAAGTTTCGTCCGATTTTACATAACTCAATTATAAAAGCGATTGAGAATTAAAAAATTTGTTTAGAAAATTGGGCAAAGTAAAGTAAGTTATTCTTTATTTTCATAATAAGAGGCAACTATTCAGCTGTTTTATCTTTTCCGTTTTCCTCAAATTTTTTCAGCATTTTCAACAAACCCTGGTAAGTCAAACCCAAATGTCTTGCCGCTTGCGATTTGTTTCCGTTATATTTATCGAGAATTTTATAAATCAATAACTTTTTCGCTTTTTCGAGTTCTTCAAACGTTCCGTCGATAAAGTCAAACGATAAAACCCTTTCTATTCCTTGTTTTTCAGGTTCTTCGACAAAGATATTCTCCAATGATTTTTCAATTATTGTATCTTCTCCGAAAAGCACCCATTTTTTTATAAAATTTGTAAGTTGCCTAACGTTTCCAGGCCATTTGTAATTGATTATTTTTTCCCATAAATCTTTCGGCATTTCTTTGGCTTTTTTGTTGAATTCTTGCTCGTATTTTGCAAGATAAAAATCCAAAAGAATTTTAATATCGTTTCCTCTTTCGCGCAAAGGAGGCAAAACAATTAATCCTTCGGAAAGTCTGTGGTATAAATCGCGGCGCAATTTCCCGTCGTCCACAAGAGAATTGATATCGCGATTTGTCGCCGCAATAACTTGAACGTTCACTTTAATATCTTTTGTATCTCCAACTCTACGTATTAAACCGTACTCGACGGCGGTTAAAAGTTTTGCTTGCAACTCAAAAGGGATTTCGGTGATTTCGTCCAGAAACAAAATTCCGCCGTCCGCTACTTCAAAAAATCCGGCGCGGGATTCGTTTGCGTTTGTAAAAGCGCCTTTTTTATGTCCGAAAAGTTCCGCCTCGAAAAGCGTCGGGGAAAGTGCGGCGCAATTTACTTCCACAAAGGGCTTGTCTTTTCTTGGCCCGTTTTGATGAATATATTTTGCAAGCAATTCTTTTCCGGTTCCGTTTTCGCCGCCGATAATGCAATTGATTTGACTTTGAGCTACTATTTGCGCTTTTTCCAAAGCGTTTATTAATCTTGGCGATTCGCCTATTATTTCCAACGAGTCTTTTATTTTTTTACTTAATTCTTGCGAAAGAATTATATTTTCTTGCTTTAACTTTTCAGTCAAGCGTTTATTCTCTTCCTCCAATGCTTGTTTTTCCAAAATTTTTTCTATGGCGGAAAAAAGTTCCGTATCGCTGAACGGCTTTTTAAGAATTTCTTTTACGCCGAGATGGGCCGCTTCAATTAACGCCTTTTCGTCCGAATATCCGGTCATTAAAATACTGCCGTAAATTTTATTGTTTTCCGCCGCAAATTTTATCAAATCAATTCCCGAATTTTGAGGAAGAACCAAATCGGTAATTAAAATATCCAAACGGTTATCGCTTAATATTCCCAATGCTTCTTTGTAAGAAGCGGCGGTAAATAACTCATAATTTTTCTCAGAAAGCGAAATTTCAAGATCTTTCAGAACCGTGTAATCGTCATCAACTATTAAAATTTTAGGGATACTATTCTTGTTCATTACATTCCTCCTTTATAGGAATTTCAACTACCACTTTTGCTCCTTTGTCGGTATTTTCTAAAATAATTATTCCGTTTACGTTTTTTAATATATTTGAGATTATCCACAAGCCCAATCCTGTTCCTTCTCCAACAGCTTTTGTGGTAGCGAAAAGTTTTATACCTTTTTTTAGAATTTGATTATCAAAACCTGAACCGTTATCCTCAATAGTAATTTCAAACGCGTTATTTTTTTTACGAGTGGAAATTTCAATTATTTTTTCGTTTGCGCCGTTGCTTTTTATTACGGAATCTCGCGCGTTAAACATCAAATTATTTATTATTTCGTTCAACTCATTTGGCGTTAAGTTTAAACAAGAATCGCCATCCGAAATATTTCTTATTATTTTAACATGTTGATTTTGAAAATCGAGCGAAAATAAGTCATACCAGTTATTGAAAATATCCGAAAACTTGGCACCTCTTTTTTCGTCCTCTTTGTTTCTCGAGGTAATTAAAAATTTATTTACGGTTGTTTTTATTCGCTCTCCTGCTTCTAAAATCAAATCAACATTCGGGTCGTCGATTTTTCTGCCTAAACGTTTTGCGCTGTTAATAATTGCGCCGAGCGGACTGTTTATCTGGTGTGCAATACTGCCGGACATCAAGCCGAGCGCCGAAAGTTTTTCCGCCATCAGTAATTTAGCGGTTGCTTTTTGTATTTGTTTATTTTGAATCGAAATCTTTCTGAAAGAGACAAATAACGTCGTTAACCACAAGCCGGTTAATAATAAAAGCAATCCCATTAAAATTACAAAGAATAATAAATACGATTTTGCGGTGAGTCTCTCAAAAAAATGCCTTTTTTGAAGTCGATAGAAATTTGTTTTGTAAATGGAATTAAATTTCGTGCGTTGAATAAATAATTCGCCTGAATTTTGTAAATAAACGGTTCGATAAGGAGCTGTTGCCAAGATTTTTTGTTTCATATTGAAGATATAGGTTTCATTCATTCTCGAACCGATGAAAACGGCTCCGTAACGAGTTTGAACAAATTCATTTATTTTGTAA
>WGAL01000033.1 GCA_015494845.1 Melioribacteraceae bacterium | reverse complement strand
CAAAAGCGCAAGAAAAATTTCCGTTTTCGATTTGTAGTGATTGTAAATTGCGCTTTCGCGTATTCCAACCTTTTTCGCGATGTCGCGAATGCCTGTTTTGTCAAAGCCGTTTTCCGCGAAAAGATAGAGTGCCTCGCGCTTGATTTTGTCTTTGTTTTTCATGGTGAACAAATGTTTGTTTTTGAGTTTTTAATGTAAACATATTTCAAATTAAATTCATTACAATTTACGCGCAATTACAACCGGCTTTACGAACTTGTTTACGGTTCTTCCGTCCGATATTTCTTCAAATAGCAGAATGTAAATTCCGAGCGGCAAGGCGTTTCCGTTTTTGTCTCGTCCGTCGAAAATAATTTTGCCATCGGACGCGCTGGGGAAGTCGTCCGCAAGCGTTCGAACCAAACGTCCGCGCGAATCATAAATTCTAACTCTAATCGAATTGATGTTGCTTTTTAGTTTGTAATTGATAAAAGCGACGTCTTCAAATCCGTCGTTATCCGGCGAAAACGGATTTGGCGAAATCGAAATTTCTTCCTTTGTCGCCGGATTTTTTTGAAAAACGGAATTTTGTTTGGCGGGTGTCGCCTTCTCCTTTGCAAGCGAACTGCTCCAATTATCGCGGTCGTTGCTTGCGGAATTCGGATTTATTCTTTCGAGCGAGCGATTTTTAGTAACGAGAAAATCCGGATTGTGCCAACTTGGCGAGTAATAAACGGAATCGATTAAATTACCGTAAAAATCGTAAATTGAAAGCGCATTTTCGCCGTTTGTTAAATTGAGAGAAAATCCGGCAATTATCAATGAACTGTCGTTCACACTGTAGTTGTTGATGAAATTTGAATCTTCTACAATAACAAAATACTTGTTTGGCAAAAGATTGAGAGAATAAGGCAAAAATTCTTTCTTCTCATTGTCTCCGGTTTTGAAAAACCAACCGCCGAGATTTACCGGCTCGGAACTTCTGTTGTAAATTTCGAAGAAATCCGAATTACCGGACGCCGCGTCAAACATAATTTCGTTAATTATTACGGATTTGCTTTCGTACTGCTCGATAAACGAAACGGAATTTTCTGCGCCCGGCGTTGATTTTCTTTCGTCCAACGAATGCCTCCAATTGTAATTTTCATTTTCGGCTAATAAATCGATTTTTTCAATTGAGTAACCTCTTTTTATTTGCCAAGATTTATCGTAATAAAGCGAATCAATCACCGCGCCGCGGAAGTCAATTAGATAAATTGCGTCGTGCGAATTATTTAACGAACCGAAATTGACTTGCTTTCTCGGAATGTTGTTACCGTAAAAAGCATCGAATTTTGCAGAATCGCTACAAATTACGAGAAATTCGCTGTCGTTCAAATCGAAATCAGTGTTAGAAATTTGCGCGGAATTATTTCTCAAAGACGAATCGGCGATGAAAATTTCCGATAGGTGAACGATTGTTCCGCTATTATTGTAAATTTCAATCCATTCGCCCGACGAATCGGGAATCGGCATAAATTCGGAAATAATCAAACTTTTTTCAGGGTAACCGGCATAAACCGTAATTTGCGCGGAATTATTTTTCTCGTTTTCATCGGAAGGCAAAAGAATTTCCGCTTTAATTTTTAAGCTGTCGCCGACTCTGTTTACAGTTTCGTATTCAATAATCGAAACCGAATCGGCGGAAATTGCTAAATTTTGGGTATTGCAAAGCGAATCGTTCTCGTAAAAGTTAAGCGCGTAATTTTCCGTCGCTTCGCCGAGATTTTCAACGAGAACGCTTAAATTGATTTTATCTTCGCTATGCGGAAATTTCGGCGAGAAAAATAACGAATCGATTGCCAAATCGTGAATTTTCGGCGCAATTGAATTTTTACAACCGGGCGTGCTTAATTCCTCGCTTTGGGAGCTTCCCCAATTTGCGCTGTCTTGCGTTGCGGCGGAATAAAGTATTCTTTCGAGCGAGGAATTTTCTATCGTTAGCCAACGGTCGAAAAAGCGCAACGAATCAATTTGGTTGCCGTTTGCGTCTTTTATTACAACTGCGTCGGACGAGTTATTCAACGTTGGAAATTTAACTATTTTAAAATCAGAACAAACGTTCGCATGGAAATCGAGAAAGGAACTGTCTTTGGCAAAAATAAACATTTCTGCCGGTTGTAGAATTAAATCGCTGTCGGCAATTGTTACTGTTGTCGGCGTTGTAAATAAATCGTTAATTGTCCAATTTTTTAGATTAATTATGCGCGAACTGTTGTTCACTACCTCAATCCACTCGCATTCGTCGCGTTGCGGCTCAAAAAGTATTTCGTTTAAAATTAGCGAATTTTTCGGAAATGAAGGGAAAACCGTAATTTGCGCGGCATTGTTTGTTGTGTCTTCGTCTTCTGGAAAATCCGCGTAAACCGAAAGAATTTTTTCGGAGTTCAAAATTAGATTTTGCGGGAAAACAAAAGTTTGCGAATCTCCGGCGGAAAGTTCCGCTTGTAATGAAGACATTAACTCAACATCCGTTGTGTCGTTTGGATTTACATCATACAATTTTACCGTGAAACTTGCGCCGTTCTTTCCAATATTGCGAATGAGAACATTTGTTCTTACTTCGGTTTCAATTAGCGCATTTTGCGGCGAAACAAAAAGACTTTCGATTTTCACATCATAATCTTTTTGCGTAACCGAATTAATAATTCCGGGCGTACCGCTTTCGGGATTTTCGCAACCGCGCCAGTTTTCCGCGCTGTTTCCGTAATTTTGCGGCTCAATTTTTTCCAAACTTCTCCGTTCGCCGTTGTTCCATTCCGGTGAATACCAAACGGAATCCGCGATATTCCCGAAATTGTCGGTCAGCGCAATTTTATCGCCGGAATTGTTCAAGGACGGCAAATTCAAATAAACGATTTTAGAGGGAATGTCGTAAAAATCGAGAATTGCGTCGTCGTGCGTAATTACAACAAATTCGCGCGGTTCTATGAATAAATTTGAATCGGCAATGCGCGCGGAAGAAACTTTGTCGGAAATTTTCCAATTTAGCAGAGGAAAGGAAGCCGTGTCGCTGTTGTTGTAAATTTCAATCCATTCCGGTTCGCCGGAAAGCGGCAAGTACTTTATTTCGTTAATGCAAACTTCGCCGTATTGAGGCGGACGTTGAATAATTTCGAGAGAAATTATTTTTCGATTATTTGCCGGATTTTCATCTTGCGGAAAATCCAAAACGGCAATGGCGGAAAAATTTCCGGTGTCGGAAAATATAACCTCTTGCGTAAGCAAAAGCGAATCCTGAAAGAAAAGCGGGGGTAAAACTTGCGATGAAAAAAGTTCGTCTTCCGTAATAGTGGAATCACGGTTGTAATCGAAATAAATTTTTAAGTAAGCGTCTTGCGGCGTTGCAAATCCCAAATTAAAAATTTTTGCGGAAAATTCATAACGCGTTCCGACAGTAATCAGGTCGGAGTTTATTTCAAAACCGGCAAGCGCCAAATCGAAATTCAGCGGCGAAACGGAATTGTACGCGCCAGGCGTTCCGTTAAACAAAAGCGAATTTTTCCAATTACTTGCCGAATTGTCTTCGTTCAAAATAAATTTTTCGTCGCTGTAACCTTTTTGATTATCGGCGGAATACGTATAAACCGAAATTGTGTCAGAATTCAAAATCATTTTCAGCGTTTTGTCGGAACTGTTGGACATTCCGGAACTGCCGAAATTATCGTCGGTAAGTTTCAGAACCAAGACGGAATCGCCGATTTCGTAATACGGATTGTCGAAATCGTAATCGCCTTCGAAGATTACGGCGAATTGGCGAGGCGCAAGAATTGAATCGGACGATAAAATTGTCGTTGAGTCGGGATTGCGAGCGTCGTATTTGATTTTAAGTCCGCGCAAATTGTAAGATGCGGTTCTGGAAAAATTATAAATTTCAACGAACTCGCAATTCGGTTCCGGCTGGTAAAACATAATTTCAGAAAATATTAGCGAGTCTCTGTTCTGTGCGAAAATATTGACGAAAAGCGAAATCAAAAAAGAGAGCAATAAAAATATTTTCCTCATTTATCCCCCTTGTTGAAAATAATTTGTTAAAAATAATCAAGAAAAGGGATTTAGGCAAGACAAGAATGAATCAATTGTTATTTAGGTTTCTTTTATTAATTTAGATTATTAAAGATAATATTGTTTTTATCGATAATACATAAAGTATAAAATTTTTTTGAGCAATTATGCAGACTCCTGAACGGTTTACAATTTTGGTAGAAAATCATCAAAAGCCGGATGTGGTTTTACGAAAGGTCAAAGCCATTTTAAAAGAAATGGAATTAGACGAAAACCAATACCGTGTATATAAAGACGGCAACATTAAAACGGTTATTAACGTAATAATAGACGAATTATTTTCAGAAGCGTTTATTCTTGAAGCGCTAAATCGGCAAATCCGGTTTGTCGCCACAAACGAGAAAATTCGCCGGATAATGTCGTTGATTTCCAACGATATTGAGGAGGCGCATGGAGCAAACGAGTATGCGGCAGGAAAAACAACCGGAGTTGAAGAGCTAAATGAGGAATTTGAAGAAAGTATTGCGCTTGATTCGTCCACCGTAAAATTTGCCGAGATGCTTCAGCAAGAAGACCCGCTTGAATCCATTGATGAAGCAGGAAACTTAATTGAAATGGGAGAGGAAATTATACTAAGGGCAAAAGACGTACTTGTAACAACCGTTGAAAACGAAATAAAAAAAGCGGTCAAAAGTACATTGAATAATCCGCGCAATATTAATAAATCGCTAAAAGTATTAAAAGATTTAATGACGAACGACATTCTTAATGAATGGGAATTTAAGGAACTTTCGCAAAAGGCAGGGTTTAATATTATCAAGCTTGTTTCAAAAAATAAAAAATATTTGGACGAACTTGTGGAAATTATAAATTCGAAAGACGTTGACGATTTTGTAAGAATAAAATCTGCAATTGCATATATTGATAACTTACAAAAGCAACGCTATTCTTTTAGCGAAATCAAAGGGAAAATAAATTTGGAAGAAGTAAAATCTCTTTACGCCAAGACTCAAAAACTTTTACCGCCGGAAGAGGCGCGAGTTTTACATCCAATATTATCTGAATGAGAGTTAAAATGAAATTTGAAACAATTTCAGTTACAATCGACAAAAAAGATGAAATAGAAAACGTAAAAAAGGCACTTAAAATTTTTAAGTCCACTTATCCGAACGTCCAAATTGCAAAGCCGAGATTTGGGGAATTGAGCGGTAAAATTCTAATTACATTTAAGGTTGACGCAAATTATTCCACTGATTTAATTCTATCCTTTGCAAAAAATTACATTAATGTTCTGGCGACAACCGACGTAATCAAAAAGAAAATCGATTTTGCAACCGCGAAATATGCCGAAACTCTCGCGCGACAAAGCAAAGGTTGGGCGGATATGAAAATCGAACAGCCTGAAATGAGCATTTCCGAATTGGAAAGTTACGCTCAGGAAGGAATGTATGAAGAGATTATCAGGATTGCCAACGATTTAATACATTACGGCGAAAAAATTGTAGAGAAAGCGAAAAACGTTCTTGATATAAGCGTTGAAAATGCAATTGAAAAGGCATACCAAAAGGCAAAGGAAAAACCTGAATATGCAGAGGACGCAATTAACAAATTAATAAAAGTTGCAAGCGACGCCCGATTACGAACGATGAATAAAATAAAATTGGCTCAAAATGCAGGATTAAAAGCCATTGATTTGATTTATGAGTATCCGGAATATGTATTGCGTTTAGTTGATATTTCCAACAATCCGGATATTCATAATTACGTTAACGTAATGGCGTTTATTAATTTCGGAGATATTGTAATTCGTGAAAAAGAACGGTTCGAAAAAGAGATTAACGAAGGCGCGCGTAAGTTGAATTTGCGTTGGATTGAAATCGCTTATGACGTGGCGCATAAGTTGCTGAACGAAGATGAGAAATCTCGTTATGAAAGAACCTTGCGTTTTATAAAGAATAGAAAAAACAAAGAAAAGAATGAGTAAAATTTCCGCGTTTATTTTATTATTATTTTTTCTTACCGGAGTATTCTTCGGGCAATCAATAAAATTGGAAAATTCGTTCGGAAGTTTTGACGGAGCTTCTGCTTTTTCTTACGTTTCCACGGGATTTTTTTACGTAGCATGCACTGGCGACGAAACGGTTCACAAAATAGACACAAACGGAGTTGAAGCGGCAAGCATAGGCGGATACGGTTGGACGGAAGCGGCGTTCGATTCTCCTGTTGATATTTTTGCAACTCCGCTTAAAGTTTACGTCGCCGATAAAAACAACAATCGCATACAAGTTTTCGACCGTTATTTGAATTATCAATTCGAAATAAAAAATGAGGATAATGTTCTTTTTCCGCAGAGTTGTGCCGTTTCCGAGCAAGGCGATATTTTTATTCTCGATTCGGACAATTTGCGAATACTGAAATTCGATATGTTCGGCAATTATCTCGACGAAATCGGAAATATTAACTCTGGTAAGTTCACTTTGCAAGAACCGAAAAAACTCGCGATTTCGAAAAAAGGCGATTTGTTCGTTCTCGATAAGAAAAAAATTCTGATTTTCGATTTGTTCGGAAACGGGAAACAAATTTACAAATTGCCGTTTGAAGGCGAGAATATTAATATTTACGGTAATATTATTACTGTAAACGGTTTGTATGAAATTATTGTAATTGATTTGAGAACAGGAAAAACAAACTTATTAAATAAGGTTGCCGACAGTCTGAAAGCCGATTTTATTGTGGATTCTGTGATTGTAGGTAAAAAGCTTTACGTGCTTACGACATCCGAAATAATGAAATACAAAATCGGGAAATAGAAGTTGATTTTTCTCATCGCTCAAGCGTTTATCAAGACGTTGTAAAATTCAATCATAAAAAATCAGCGCAATCTGCGGGCTATCTAATTAGAATTTTTTACTAACGATTTTCTTCTCATATTCTGAATAATTATCCCGCTTACAATCAAGATTAATCCCAATATCGACGAAAGGCGAATTTCTTCGCGCAAAACAAAAGCGATAAAAAGTAGCGAGATAAACGGCGAAAGATAAGCGAGCGTAGCGGTTTTGGTTCTGTTTGAACTTAAATTCAGACCTTTTAGCCAAAGGAAAAACGTAATCCCCATTTCGAATAATCCGACGTAAACCGCGCCGAGCAAAAAACGGAATTGCGGAAACGCAAGTTTGTGAATTATCAGCAAGTAAATGAACGTAAAAAAACCGCCGTAAAAAAAGGACGCAAATAATTTAACCGGAGCCGGACGATTGTCTTTTATGTTAATCGTCCAGAAAATCGCCCAAATTACGGCGCTGAGTAACGCAAGAGTTGTTCCGAGCGGATTTTCGAATTTCAGTTGAGATAAATTGCCGCGCGTTGCGACGACGATTATTCCGAAAAACGAAAGCAGTAAGCCGGAAAAAATTCTCAGATTGAATTTTTCGCCTAAGAACAAAATCGAAAAAATTGAAACCGTAATCGGCCAAGTGTAATTAAGCGGTTGCGCTTCCTGCGCCGGAAGTAAATCGTACGCCTTAAACAAAACGAGATAATAAAGAAACGGATTTATCAAACCGAAAAGAATATTTTTGAAGATAACCTTGCGCGAAAAAAGTTGAGAAAGCAAATTTTCGTTTTTGTGTGAGAATAACCCTAAAACGATTGCGCTTGTAAGAGAGGCAAAAAAAAGCAGTTGTTCCGGCGACATTCCTTTTAGCGAAAGTTTAAATGCGGTGGCAACCGTTGACCAAAGAAAAATAGCGCTTAGCGCAAACGCAAGACTTTTTTGTTCTTTTTTCATTGTGTAAATAAAGTGTGAAAATTTAATAGTTAATAATAGTGAAAACCACAAAGGGCGCAAAGATTTTTCATACTCCTCCAAAGGCGGATACCGTGTTATTGGTATTTTCT
>WGAL01000032.1 GCA_015494845.1 Melioribacteraceae bacterium | reverse complement strand
GTATTAGCAATGTCGGTTTCATAATTACTCCGTAAATCAAATTTTATTCGAAAAGGAAATTTAATTAAATCGTCGGAAAAAGACCGGTTAACTTTTTTTGTCAAAAAAATCCGGTTCGAGATAGAACTTAATCAATTTTATCTTTCTCCCTTTTTCAAGGTGATATTCTTCGTATCTCGTTTTAATTGCAAATATTTCGTCAATGTTATTTTGCGAGTACAAATCGAAAATCGAAATCTCAGGTTCGATGTTGAAATTGTTCAAAACTTCGAGCGTGTAGTTGTAAGTAAATTCGTCGTCCGTTTTTAAGTAAACAGGCGTTTTGCCGGAAATTATTTTCGAATAAATTTTAAGGTAATTCGGCGAGGTTAATCTTCTCTTTTCCGCTCTGCGTTTAATCATCGGGTCGGGAAACGTAATCCAAATTTCTTCGAATTTTACTTTACGGAAAGCATCGGCGAGTTTGTTTGCGTTCAAATAAACGAAAGCGACGTTTTTTAAATTCTTTGCCGTTGCGGATTTGGATGCGTTCCACAAACGGTTTGTTTTTAAATCGAGACCCAGAAATTTTCTTTCAGGAAATCTTTCCGCCATCGCGTTTGAGAAGATTCCGTGTCCGCAACCGATTTCAAGCGTGATGTTTTTGGGGATTCCTCCGAAAAAATTAATCAATTGTTCTTCAACGTCGCCGTGCTTTTCTTGAAAAATATTTTCCAGGAAATCCGCTTCTATTTTCTTTTTGAGTTTTTTTCTTGGCATAATTATTACAAATTATTCAAATAACCGATAGCGACAATTATAACAAAAACAATTCCGTGGATAAATTCCCAAATGCCGATTTTGCGAACGTTTGTTTTTTTGTTCGAACGCATACCGATTCCGGCTCTAACCAACAGTATTGTAGCGGCTAAAATTGTTAAAAACGGGGTCAAACCGCCAATTGATGAAAATACGAGAAGGATTAAATAAATTGAATGTAAAACAAAGACGTAAGCGGAATCGTAGTATTGTTTTTTTAATTTGCTTAATTTTTCTTTGATGTAAATCGAAGTGAAAGCCGAGCGTCCGAGCAAAACCCAGTAGAATGCAACGCTTTCAGGAATATCCATTCCGCCCATTCTTACAATGGAAACGGCAATTAAATCGACCGCAAGAGGTGGAATTAATCTCGCAAGAAAATTTTCTTTTCTTATACTGATTTCAACCAACAGAAAACCGGACATCAGGACAAGAGCAATGAAAAACGGAAGCAAATATTCTAACCGAACGGATGAAAAAGATTTCCACATAGCGATTAGCGCTATCGAAAGATAAACAAGCGTAATCGCCAATGCTTTATGTTTTACTTCCGGTTCGATCTTTTTGTCAAAAAAAACGCGAATCGGCTGGTGCGATAAAAAAATAAAAAGGGAGGAAATAAAAAGCATAAAGCCAGGGTATGAATAGGCGATAATCACGGCAAGCACAATCGGTTCAAGGAAAAATCCCCATGAGCCGTGTTCTTGCGGAAAGGCAATTTTCTTTATTTTCATTTAATTCCTTTCATTTTGTTATAATGCAAAAAGATGAGAATGAAAAGGCGCAAGTTTTACGTAAAGTCCTTCGTTTCTTATTTCGTTTGCGTAACGTTTGTATTTTTCGTTGTTAATCAAGTCGATTAATGTTAATTCGTATTGATTTTGCGGCGGTTCGAAAATTAATCGCGCCGTTGAAATTTCCGTCGAATAGTTTATTACGACAAGCCTGCTTTGCGTTTGGTAACGCCAAATGTAGGCAATTATATTTTTGTATGTGAAATCGTTTTCCCAAGCCGGTTGCGGCATTATCAATTCCCAATCGCCGTATTTGAAAACCGGTTCTTTTACGATTTTCAGTAATTTAATGTAAAATTGTTTTAACGCTTCGTTCGGAGTTTCTTTCGGTTTTCTTCCCAATTGAACCGGTAAACGGACGCGTTCGCCTTCGAATTGCCCGTCGAAATACATCCGCATTCCTTGAATTGTGCTGATTATAATCGCGGCGGCTTTGGATTTATCGTAACCCAGATAATTCATTGCGCGCGGCTCGTCGTGATTTTCAATAAATCTTACTGATTTCAACTGATAATCTTCTTCGGCGCGAAGGTGGTCGCGAATAACTTCTGCAAAATTACCTTTTAAGCGGTCGGTAAGCGATTTGTCGTAAGTGTAATCAAAGCCCAATTGTTGCAATTGCCATTCCAAATCCCAATACGCTTCGGCGATAAAAAGGAAATCCGGCTTGTTAGTTTTTACGGATTGAATCGCTTCGAACCAAAATTCGTTTTGCGGCGGTTGGTAATTGGCGTCGGTTAAAACTTTGCCCCAAGTGTTCTTGAAAACATTATTTAAGGAAAGCATCGCCATATCGCAACGGACGCCGTCGGAAATCTCCGAAACTTTTTTCAACCGTTCAATCATAAACTTGCGAGCTACCGGTTCAAAATAATTAATTTGGGCGGTATCTTGCCACGCGGGGAAAAACGGGTCGCGTCCGTGCGCGAAATATTCTTCCGAATTTTCCGGCTTGAAAAAAGTGTAAGGGTCTTCTTTAAAATTCCACTCGTTTGTTTTTAGAAAAATTTCCGGATTTGTTTTAACCAACGAACTTTCGGCGCTGAAATGATTGGGAATGAAATCCAAAATCAGTCCGATGCCGCGTTTGTTGAGTTTGGCTTTTGTTTCAAGCAGTTCGTCAATTCCGCCGACGCTTTCGGCTACGACGTAATCCTCAATGGAATAAGGCGAGCCGATTACGTCTTTGTAAGTAAAATCTTTAAGCGCTTTTTTGTATTCGTCGATTAAAAACGGTTCGAGGCAGTATTTTTTTATCGCGGCTTCCGGCGTTGCCCAAACGCCCATTAACCAAACGTTTTCAATTCCGAGTTCCGCAAGTTCGTCCCAATAATTTTGAGGAACATCTTTTAGCGTCGCTCTTTTTCCGTTCGCGTCGAAATTTCGTAGCCAAACTCTCGTATTTATTTCGTATAAACTTCTTTGCCTTATTTTCTTATTCATTTACTCACAAATTTTTGATTATCATAATTCTAAACCTTGCGCGCGAAAAAGTTTCATATCAAAAAATAAATTTAATTTGAGTTTTATCTAAAAACAAAAATAAGAATTCTAGGTTTTAGTTTTCTTTTTATGAAATTACTGTTAGTAGAGGTCAAGCATGCTTTGTTTCTGCGGTCTATTGCC
>WGAL01000031.1 GCA_015494845.1 Melioribacteraceae bacterium | reverse complement strand
ATTCAAAAGCGCGTACCTGTTTCCAATTCGCTCAGCGTATCTGTAACCGCGCAGAGGCAAGCCCGGCGTAAGGAAAACGAAATCGGACGGACGATTGAGCGGAATCGTTGGCGTCGCCCAAGTGCGGTTCAGCCAGCCGTCCGTTCCGCCGATAAAAAAGCGTTGCGGATTTGCGCCGCCTGAATACCCGCCGGAAAATCGGAACACGAAACTGTTATCGAAAAAGAATCTGAAATATCTGCGGTAATCCCAAACGAAAGTGTAAAACGCTTGCTTGGAATCGGTTACGCCCAAATTTCCGAAAAGCGAAACTCTGTATCGCGTTCCCTGAATAGGCGAATAGTATCCCCACATTGTATTATCGAAAACTAACGAAGCGCCAGGAACGGAATAATATTCGTTAGTAATCGGAATTGAATAATCTTCGAGGTTTTCGGCGGTTAAGTGCATAAACGAAAAACTTCCTTCCACGCGGAAAAACCGGTTGAACGGATACGAGGCGGTTACGGTAAAACTTAAATTTTGATAGCGATGCAAGTCGATTCTCAAATTCTTCGGATTTGCGACGTAAACAAAACGCGCCGTGTGGAAAAGTTCGAACATCCAATCGGTTCGCTTTGGCAAATAAAGATAAGTCAAACCGTAATCGCTGTTCTTCAAATCCATTTGCAAGCCGAGCGCGCCTACAAGTTGGTGGTCGCCGAGAACGTCGCTGTAAGCCATTGCCGTATAGCCGAGCAAACCGTAATACGAACTGAAAGTCATGCTCGCGTTGATTAAATCCGGCGTGATGTGGACTCTGTATTTTTTCACGGCGTAATTTCCGTTTTCGTCCAATTTTTCGTGGAATACGCTTTCCGCGTACTTTCGCGTCGTGTCGATATTGATTACCGTGTCTTGCCCGAAAATGTAATGCGAGTAATCCTCGTAAGTATCGTTTCCTTCTTCGATGTAATTTCCGACAAAAATATCTTCGTCTGTCGCTTTTTCCGTTTTGGACGAATCGGTTTGAACCGAATCTGCGACGGTAATAGAATTTTCGTCGCTTGCCGAAGAATCGGGGAATGGCAAATAATCTTCGGTTAAAATTTGGGAAAGCGGCATAATTATCGTGTCGCCGAGCGCGGACGCGGCTTTGGCGAGTTCCGCCATAAATTTTGTAGGACGCAAAGTATCGCCGGCAGCCGGTAGTTCAAACGGATTGAGTATTTCGAAAATATCGTACGCCTCTTTAAAATGCGTTGCAAACACAAGTTTTTTCGAATCCGCAGAAATTGAGATTTGGTTAATTTCGTTTAACGAATTTGTTATTGGCAGAGCCGGTAAATCGAGCAACGTTTTTCCGCTGTCGGCTTCCGTTAAAACAATTCTCTTCTTGTAAAGATTGTTTATTCCGTTTTTATCCGAAATAAAAATAATTTCTTCCCCGTCTTCCGAGAAAACCGGCATCGTTTCGTCGCTGTATTTCCAATCCGTAAGCCGTTCGATTTCTTTCGTTTCGATATTTAATTTATACAAATCAAGTTGGGAATAATCGAAATCGGCTATTCTGAAATCTTCCGGTAAATCTTTTTTGTTTACGTATTGTTTTCTGTCGGACGAAAAAACAATCGTTTTGCTGTCCGGCGACCAGCGGGGTAGTCTGTCGGTAAAAATATCGCCGGTTACATTGTAAACCTTGTCCGTTTCGAAATCGTAATAATAAATGTCGGATTGTTTCGCGTCGGAAGCCGCAAAAGCAATTTTGCTTCCGTCCGGCGACCACGAAATAGAACCGATTTGCCGCATCTTGAAAGGAAGAAAAGTAATTTCGTCCTCTTCCGTATCGTAAATTGCAATTTTGTCGTAACCTTCGCTTTTTTCGGAAAACGCAATTCTCCGGTTATCCGGCGCCCAAGTAATTAAGGGGAAAAGAATATTCAATTCTTCAAAATCAATCGTGTTGCCGGTTTCGATAAGTTTCTCGACGTTTTTTCCGTCCGCGTCCATTATGTAAATGTCGTAGTAAATATCGCGGTCGGAAATAAAGACAATTTTATCGCCTTGCGGAGAAATTGCCGGACTTGTGTTGTAATATCCTTTAACTTTTTTCGCATTGGTTAATCGCTTTGAAAAGTCGTCAGGGTCTTGCCGGTAGGCGATTTCCGGCCAGTAAATTTTTTTCAACCATTTTTTCCAACGCACGTTTAATTCGTCGAGGTCCAGTCCGATTGAAAGTTTTAAGCCTTGTTCGAGATTTCCCACGTCTTTTGTTTTTTTCAGAATTTCCCCGACTTTCTCGCGTCCGTAGGTTCTTGCAATAAAATAAAAAAGCGCCTCGCCGCCGCGATAAGCGTAATACCCGCCGAGACGTTTAACGTCGGGCAAATATTCGTTAATTATCGCGTCGCGGATAAACATATCGCTGTTGGTTTCCCAAGTGGAAGAAAGGAATTCCGCCATTCCTTCGTGAACCCAAATAGGCAAATTCAAATTAATGTTTCGCGAAATTACGTTTTGAATCGAACCGCCGTAAAGCATATCTTGCATAACGGCGTGGACAAGTTCGTGGTGAATTACGTGGCGGTATTTTTTCCAATCGCCTTCGAAAGGAATTACGACGCGGTTCTTAAACGGTTCGGTAAATCCGCCGACGCCGGTGGAAAGGAACGACGCGGTTGTGTTTGTTTGTTGGAACTCGTTGTGCGAATCGTATAAAATAATCGTGATGCGTTTCCCGATTTCGTATTTGAGGTCGCGTTCGATTTGCGCAAGCGCGTCTTCCGCCGCTTTTACGATGAAATCCGCAATTGTAAAACCGTCTTGGTCGAAAAAGATATTGAAATGTTTTGTTTCTACGTAATACCAATCGTGGTCGCGGTATTGAATTTTATTTTGTCCGAACTGCGCAAAAATTACCGTTGCAAAAAGAAAATATGTAAGAAGAAATTTTTTCATACGGCAAAATTATGGAAATGTGAATTAATATTTCTTACAAATTAATTTATCGTAAGAATATTAACCGCAAATGAGCAAAAAAGTTTCTTGGTTCTAAATAGTAGCAAGAAGCAAGAAGAAAGAAGCAAGATTTGTAAGAACTACCTTAAAGGTACTTGTTCCTTTAAGGTAGGTGGAAATTGCTATTTTTCAAAACCTTCAAGGAATGAATAACTTGAATGTTCGTGTTAAAATCTTTGTGTTCTTTGTGGTTAAATAAAAATCAGCGTGCTATTTTTATTTCCCCTCAATAAAATCAAGGAATTCAGAAACAAATTTTCCCCACGAATATTTTCCCACCGCAAATTTTACGTTCGCAGAGAATTTCTCTTCATCGTTATTTTGATAAAATCTCAAAATCGCATCAGCAAGCTCTTGCGGATTTTCCGGTTCAACAATATAGCCGTTTACGCCGTCGATTATTATTTCGCTTAAACCGCCAACATCGGTTGCAATTACCGGTTTATGGAAATTATTGGCAATTTGAACAATTCCGCTTTGAGTTGCGCTTCTGTAAGGCAGAACCACAACATCAGCCACGCCGAAATAATATTTTACCTCGTCGCTCGGAATAAATTTATCGCGTAGAATTACAACATCATCAAGTTTGTAATCTTTAATTAAATTCAGATATTCGTCTTTCTTTTCGTAAAACTCACCGGCAACAAGCAATTGAAAATCTATTTTATTTTTCAATAAAGCAATTGAACGCAAAAGAATGTCCAAACCTTTGTATTTTCTTATGAAACCGAAAAAGAGGATTGTCTTTTTATCGGCAAGACCGAGTTTTTCGCGCGCGGCGCGTTTTTCCGCCGGTTCTCCGAAATTGGAATAAACCGGATGAAAAAGCGTTTTGCTTTTAATTTTATCATTAAGCAATTTCAAGTCGTTGGAAGATTTTTGAGAAAGCGTAATCGCAAAATCCACTTTTTTGAAAAACATCTTCGCAAGCGGAATATCCGTGAAGTTGCGTTCGTGCGGTAAAACATTGTGGCAAAGCGCGATGATTTTCGTCTTTTTGTTTTTTCTCGCAATTCCGGCAATTGTTCCGTAAGCCGGTGCAAAAAAAGGATGCCAATAAGCAAACACAAGGAAATCCGGCGCGTCGCGCTTTATCTTTCTTCCGGCGGAAAACCAAGTAAACGGATTTACTGAATCGATTGTGCGTTCCGAAAAAATATTTTTTTTTGAATTTGTTTCGAATTGTGTTTTACCTGGGAAAAGAAGCGACGGATATTGACGCTTGAAATTTATTAAGGAAACATCCGCTTTTTCTTGCAAATCCGTGAAAAACGCTTCAGTAAAATTTGCAATTCCGCCGCGGTAAGGAAATACCGGCGAGATTATTGTAATTTTCGGGCGCATTCGTTTATCTTTTTTCTTTAATGTATGCGCTTGTATCAGCCGGAATTTTATGGGTAAAAAGTTCGCCGAGAAGCCCGATTGCAAAAAGTTGCACGCCGACAATCATCATCAGCAAGCCTAATTGCAAAAGCGGACGATTACTCAGTGGAACGTTCTTGAACATCCATTCGTAAGTTAAATAGGCATCGATAATAAAACCAATTACAAACGAGAGCGTTCCGATAAATCCAAACAAATGCAGCGGACGCGTCGCATAGCGCGTAATCATTAGAATTGTGAGCAAATCTACAAATCCCTTAAAGAACCGTGAGATGCCGAATTTTGTTTTTCCGTAACGGCGCGGGTGGTGTTTAACGACAATTTCCGTAACCTTAAAACCTTTTTGTCCGGCAAGAACCGGAATGTAGCGGTGAAGCTCGCCGTGAATGTAAACGTTTTTCACAACTTCTTTACGATACGCTTTTAAGCCGCAATTGAAATCGTGAATTTTTACATCGGAAACAAGACGCGTTGCCCAATTGAAAAATTTGGACGAATGCCGTTTAATAAACGGGTCGTGGCGCACTTTTTTCCAGCCGGAAACCAAATCGTAACCTTCGGAAATCTTTTTCAGTAAATTCGGAATTTCTTCCGGGTCGTCTTGCAAATCGGCATCCATCGTAATCACAACATCGCCTTTTGCGTGTGCAAAACCGACGTTAAGCGCGGCTGATTTCCCGTAATTTTTTCTGAAACTGAAATAATGAACTTTGTTGTCGTATCGCACAAGTTGTTTGATCACTTGCAAGGAATTGTCCGTGCTTCCGTCGTCTATAAAAATAATTTCGTAATCCAAAGAATAGGGCGCAATCGCTTTTTTAATTCCGTTATAAAGCGGTTTGAGCGATTCTTCTTCGTTTAGCAGAGGGATGACAATCGATATTTTTTTGATGCCAGAAAAACTTCTTTGCTGTTGAGGCGCAACTTGTTTTTTCGCTTTTGTTTTTGCTTCGATTATCTTTTTCGGCTTTGTGTAGCGTTTCGCGTTCGGACGAGGTCGGAAAGTCTTTTTTGCCACTGTTTTCGATTGGTTTTTATTAGTTTTATTCTCGCCGCTGTTCTGTTTATTTTGATTTTTATGATTGTGATTTTTCTGTTGTTTTTCTTTTTCCATTCCTAAAAATTTCCGTTAATTCTCAAAAAATACAATTTCAATTATACATAAAAATATGTTGATTTTCCGAAGTTATTCTGTTTTAAGAACCGGCAACTTACGTGTATGTGAAAAATTAAATCTTTGCGTAAAAAATTTTTAATGAATATCTTAAATTATCAATTTTCAAATATCAAAACGGAAATTAGAAATGAGATTTTTGTTTGTAATACTAACGTTGCTTTTAACTGTAAATTTGACATTCGGCTTAAACGTAAGACGCATAGCGTTAATGGAAGTTTTTACGAATTCCGGATGTGGCAACTGCGCCAATT
>WGAL01000030.1 GCA_015494845.1 Melioribacteraceae bacterium | reverse complement strand
TTTTCAATTTGGTTTATCTCGGAAATTCTGTCAAAAAAAGCGTCCACGCCGCTTGAAGGATATGGAATTAAATAACTTCTTTCGGCAACATTTTCCATATACGCGCCGGGCTCTAACGCGTCGTAAAGCAAGCCGATAATTTCGCCGTCAAATTTCCCGGAATCTTTAATTCCGCGAATTACCGGAACGCCGGGACCCGGGCTATCAACATTATTTAATCCGGTTACCGCAACTCTCATAGTTCTTCAACCAGATTGAGATTGCCCAACATTGTAATGAACTCGTCAAAATCGCGCTGTGCTGTTTCGAAATCGGCGTCGTATTCTTCGGTAATTAACTCAATAATTTCACTGTCGGATTTTCCCTCTTTCAATTTGTTGATAATAAATTTGCCGGTTTCATTAACCATAAAAGATTCGCCTGTGTTCGGAATAAACATAAAACCGTTTTCGCTAATTGCAATATTTTCGTTAATTGAATATCTGCTCATTACTCACCTTTAATTTTAATTCAATTTTGACGTTTGAAAACGCAATTAAGTTTAAAGGTAATGAAAGCCGAATAATTTTCAAAAAAATTTCTTTTTTATTAGTTTCGTAAAAATTGATTTAAAAAAAATATTCTAATATATTAGTAAACTTAATTGTAAATAATAATTAGAAGGAAAGAGATGGCTCATCATAAGTCAGCAAAAAAGAGAATACGACAAAACGAAGTGAGAAGGTTGAGAAACAAAGCCGCATTGAATGAAATTAAAACTTTGATGAAAAAGGTCAAGAACGCGACGACAAAAGAAGATGCTGAAAAGTTCTTAAAAGAGGCCGTTTCGAAAATCGACAAAAACGTAAGCAAAGGACGTTTGCATAAAAATACTGCGGCGAGAAGAAAATCACAAATCACAAGATTTGTAAACAACTTCAAAGCTGAATAAGTTTTTTCCCCTCCTTCATTATAATTTATTAGACCGGCTCTAAATGCCGGTCTGTTTTATTTTAAAATAAATTTATTCTTTCCGGAAAACATCAAGTTTCAAATATTTCACGAAAGGTTCAAAATCCTTATCATTATGCAGTAATGTTAAATTATTTTGAATACAAAATGTCGCAATCATTACATCGATTGTCTTTCGCACCGTTATTCCTTTCTTTCTCAAGAACCGGTAATTTTTTGCGCTTTGAATTGCAATTTCTTTGCCGCCGATTTGATAACACGGAAATTCGGAAAGAACAGACTTTGCTTTCTGGAAATCTTTATCGCTTCTGAAACCTTGTAAAACTTCCGCCAAAACATAATCGCCGATTACAACAAGTTGTTTCCCGAGAATAGAATCCAAAACTTTGACTTGCCAATTGTTTTTCCCGTTGAAATAATCGATGAGAACCGTTGAATCCAGAAAAATCATTTTCCGGTTCTCATTTTATCAATGTCCCCTTCCCACTTTAACTTACCGCGTAAGGATTTAAGTTTCGTTTGCTTTTTGATTGCGATTAATGTTTTTAATCCCTCTTCAACGACCGCCTTTTTTGTTTTTAATCCAGTTAATTTAAGCGCGCGATTCATTAATTCATCATCAATAATAATATTGGTTCTCATTATCGCCTCAAAAATTGTGTAAAATTTAAAGAAATATACACATTCCCTCTCATTGTTACAAATCAATTTATAATTTAAGTCTTCTGATTTAAAACAACATTTCGTTTACTCAACAAATTTAAGATTTCATCAGCCGCGCGCTTTCCGGCTTTTCCGTCCAAAGCAAAAAACATTATTTCGTTTGCTTTGCGTCTTTCTTCCGCCTTTTCGTTTGGATTTTCAATACACCTCTTAATCGCTTGCGGAATCTCGTCAAACTTATCGACTTGAACGCTAATTCTCGCAATCATTTCTCGCACTTCTTTAATCGCTCTTTTCGATTCGGGAACGCGTAACGTAATTATCGGCTTATCCAACGCGCAGGCTTCACCGATTAACGAATTGTAATCGCCGATGAAAACGTCGGAAATCATAATGTACGGCGTAACGTCAAATTTATCCAAAAAATGCGCGCCTTCGATTTTCTTCAACTTTTCTACTTTGCTTTTATCCGTCCATGTGTGAACCGTAATTAAAATATTGTATTCCCCTGTTAATTCCCCTACTCTGTCAATCCATCTGTCCAGCGCGGAAAGCCCCTCCAC
>WGAL01000029.1 GCA_015494845.1 Melioribacteraceae bacterium | reverse complement strand
CGCCGGCGGTAATTGCCAAATCAATGTAATCTTCTTTTGAGGGAATAGCGCAAGAATAATGGGGACTGTAAGCGCAGTAAGGATTATAAGCCAAATTAAAATCGATTGTGTAAACGTGGTTTGGGTCGTCAACTTTTTCGAAATCGAGATAGCGTCCAACGTCGTAAGATTCTTTTCCGGTTGTTTTGTCGGTAAACCAAATACTGTAATAATATTCGCCGTTGCGTGCTTTGCTTTTGTAAACATTAATTTTGTATTCTTTACTGTCCTTTTTGATTATTACATAACCCCAACGCAAAGTCGGACGCGCTTCGCCTTTTGTTCCGTAAATAATCAAAGAATCTTTTTGCGGATATTCATAAAGTTTGCTGTGGAAAACCCAATCCGGATCAACAGGAAAATATTTCAGCGGTTCAAAAGGAACTTTTTCTTTGTAATTAAACGGCGAGTTAGGCGAGTTTTTCATCCATTCGTTTTTTTCAGCGCGTTGTTTTTCAATCTTTGCAATATATTCTTTCTGTTCCGGTGTGTAATTTTTTTGACTGCACGAAATCACAAACAATAGAGCAACTAAAAACGCTATTAGATTTTTCATATCAAACTCAAATTTGTTATTTAGTTAAATTAAGAATTTTATTCTTTTAATACTAAAAGAAAAAAGGAGCCGTTCGGCTCCTCACAATAAAATAAACATTAACTATTTGAGATTTAATAATTGCTTTCCCCTTCTGTTAATGCAGCTTCGAAACCTCCGTGTAATCGGTCATCGCTTTTTTCCAATTTGAATTGCTCAATCAAATCGTTCAAGCGTTCCGTTAATCTGTGCAAGTCGCTTGTCGCTTCGGCGATTTGTTCGATTCCGCGCGCGGTTTCGTTAGCCACGGTATTTATTCCGTCAACGTTGCGGGAAATTTGCTCGGCTGTTGAGGATTGTTCTTCGGATGCCGCCGCAACTTGATTGATTTCCAACGTTACTCTTTCAACCTTATTAAGAATTTCTTGGAAAACTTCTTCTATTTGCGTTGCCAAATCGGTTCCGCGCTTAACAACCGTTTCTGTTTCTTCCATTGTTTTATTGGCATCGCGCGCTTCCGTTTGAATTGCTTTAATCGTATCGACAATTTCTTTCGTTGCGCCGGATGTTCTTTCGGCAAGTTTCCGTACTTCGTCGGCAACCACGGCAAAACCGCGTCCGTGTTCACCGGCGCGAGCCGCTTCAATTGCTGCGTTAAGAGCAAGCAAGTTTGTTTGTTCTGCTATCTCGTCAATAATTTGTGTGATTTGGTCGATTTGTTGCGCCTTATCGGAAAGATTTTTAATAACTTTCGCGACGTTTTGAGCCGCTTGCCAAATATCTTCCATGCCTTGTTTGGTTTGCGTAACTTTTTCGGCTCCTTCTGTCGCTTGTTGTTGAGCTTCTTTTGAAGCATTTGCCGCGCGAATAGCGTTTTCGGTATTTTCCATAATTGTGCGCGTCATTTCTTCAACAGCGGCGGCTACTTCCTGCGTTTGCGAACTTTGTTCTTGCGCGCCTGCCGCCATTTGTTCGGCGCTTGCGGAAATTTGCGTACTTGCACTCGCTGTTGCCTGAACCGCTTCGTTAACATTCATTATAATAAGTTTAATATTAGCGACTAGTTTGTTAAAGTTTTCAAATAATCTGGTTATCGCTTCGTTATCGGTTTCTAAAATTTCAACCTCCGCGGTTAAATCCCCTGCGGCAACCTTATCCATTACTTCAACTATTTTGGAAACGCTGTCGGTTAAATATTGTTTATCGCGTTCGGCTTGTTCAACCGCTTCGTCAACTTTTCTTTGAACCGATTCTTTTTCCGCTATCAACGCTTCTTGCGATTCTTTTATGCTATGCGCCAAATCTTCAAACGCTTTACCTAATTCGTCAAACTCGTTTTTATAATTAAAGTCGAGATGAACATCCAAATTACCGTTTGCAATTTCTCTTGTAACTTTAACCAACCTGTCTATTGGTATTACAATTTTTCTTCTTGCCATAATCAAAATGAAAATAATAGTAAGAACCGTTAATGTCCCAATAACAATGGCAACTATTTTAAGCGTGTTAAGATTAGCTTTAGAATCATTTTCAAACATCTTAACCGCTTTATTCATTTCTTTCAATAAAGTAATATTGTGATCAAGAAGATATTTTACCGCGGCTTCATTGCTCGGATCTCTTAACAGCACTTTAACCCTCATGTAAAACTGGTTCCACAATTCTTTAACCTTTTTCAATTGATCCAATGTTTCTGGATTCTGTGCCGGGGGAATCTCGCCATTTCCGTACATTAAACCGTTCAATGTTTTATCAAATAATTCGGCTGTCTTTTTTAATTCCTCAGGCTTTACTCTGCCTGCAACAACACCTAAGGCTTCCTTCGTCATCTTTTGGGTGAGCATTCTTTGTCTTCCTGCAAGATTTATAACGGTTCCGTCTTTAAAATTCTTCTCAATCGTAAAATATGTGTAAACCTGTAATAATACGAAAATACCACCGATAATAAGGAAAATTGCGGCAATTTGGTTTCTGATTCTGTGTTTCATTAGTTCATCTCCTAATTTTTTCTCGTTGCATTATCTCTCCCACAAAATACAACCTGATTATCGGATTTATTTAACAAAATTTTAGCAAATTATCAACGAATTTGTTCCTGAAAAATTTTATTTCATTATTTTTGTGCTTTATTAACAAAAAGGATACGCAATGAAATTCAGCAAATCTTTTATTCCGACGTTAAAAGAAGTTCCGGCGGACGCCGTAATACCGAGCCATATTTTAATGCTTCGCGCGGGAATGACGCGAATGCTTTCGGCGGGAATTTATTCTTTTTTGCCGCTCGGTTATAAAATGATAAAAAAAATAACGAAAATAATCCGGGAAGAAATGGACGCAATCGGCGGACAGGAGTTCCATCTTCCCGCGTTAAATCCGAAAGAAATTTGGGAACAAACCGGTCGCGTGGAAGCCTTCGGAGATACTATGTTCCACGTAAAGAACCGCGATTTGGTTCTGGCGCCCACGCACGAAGAAATTATGACTTACCACGTAAAAGGCGAAATAAAATCGTATAAAGAGTTGCCGCAAATTTGGTATCAAATTCAAACGAAATTCAGAAACGAAGCGCGTCCGCGCAGCGGCGTAATTCGCGGAAGACAATTTTTAATGAAAGACGCGTATTCGTTCGATACTTCTTTCGAAAATTTGGATAAATCGTACCAAGCGCACTACGAAGCTTACCGTAAAATCTTCGACCGGTGCGGAATTAAATATTTCGTAGTCGGAGCGTCAAGCGGCGCAATGGGCGGAAGCAAATCGGAAGAATTTATGGTAAAATCCGACGCCGGCGAAGACACCGTGGCTTATTGCGAAAAATGCGGCTACGCGGCGAATATCGAAGTTGCGACTTCCCTTGTAGAACCGGTAAAACGTTATGAAGAAAGCAAAGAAATTTACGAAATTCACACGCCAAACGTGAAAAGCATAGACGAACTCTGCGAATTTCTTAATATCGACGAACGCGAGACCGCGAAATCGAGAGTTTACATTTTTAACGACAAACCGTTTATGATTTTAATGAACGGCAACGACGAAGTAAACGAAACGAAATTGGAAAACTATTTGGGCGGCGCGGTTCGTCCGGCTCATCCCGACGAGCTGAAAGAAATTACCGGCGCGGACGCCGGCTCAATCGGTCCAATCGGTTTCAGCGGCAGAATTATCGCCGATAATCGCTTGAAAGACGGCAACAACCTTTACAGCGGCGCAAACAAAAACGATTACCACATAGGCGGAATCGACTTAAAACGCGACGTTAAAAACATTGAATACGCCGATTTGCGTACCGTTCAAAAAGGCGAAACTTGCACGCGTTGCGGCGCGGAGTTGGACGTTTTCAAGGCAATCGAATTGGGACACATTTTCAAACTCGGAACAAAATACTCGGAAGCGCTCGGCGCGACGTTCCTCGATGAAAACGGCAAGGAAAAACCGATTGTAATGGGAAGCTACGGCATCGGCGTCGAAAGGGTTTTGGCTTGCTACATCGAACAAAACTACGACGAAAAAGGCATTATTTGGGACGAACGCTTAAAACCGTTCGATATTCATTTGCTCGGCTTGAATATGAAAAAGGAAATTGTTGCTGAAACTGCCGAGAAAATTTATTCCGAGTTAAAGGAAAAAGGTTACGACGTTTTGTTTGACGACAGAATTTCGGTTCAAGCGGGCGTAAAATTCAACGACGCGGATTTAATCGGCGTGCCGGTGCATGTTGTCGTTGGCGAGCGCGGCTTAAAGGAAGGTAAAATCGAAATAAAACTTCGCAGAACCGGAGAACGTTTCTCGGTGGAACTTGACAATCTTTACGAAAAGTTAAAGGAAGTAGTCAAATAAGTTAATTAACCTCTGTTTCTATAGTTAAAGTTTTAGAATAAAACATAAATCAAATAAAAAAGCGGAAGATAAATTCTTCCGCTTTTTTCAATTATACTTCACGTTTTTACAATTTGTAACCGATTCCAATGCTAAATGAAAAAACGTTTAAGAGATGTTTTCCCGGCATTGAATAACCCGGTTCCGCCGGAACATTTCTTTCCGCGCCCATCAAATATTCTCCCGCGGCGTCAATCTGAATTTTCCCGAACGAATAAGTAAATCCGGCCGAAAAAGCGTTGTTGGTTGAAGACGGGAATAAGATGTTTAACGTTTT
>WGAL01000028.1 GCA_015494845.1 Melioribacteraceae bacterium | reverse complement strand
TGACAAAACCTTGCAGGTACTTGTTCCTGCAAGGTTTTGTAACTACATATTTCTGTTTCTACCTTCAACGAATAAGTACGTTGAAGGAAAAGCGAGGCAATAAAAAAAGCCGCTACAAAAGTAACGGCTTTCACAAAACAAAAGGCGTAAACTGCTATCTAATCTTCTACCTTGAATAAATCGTCCGGCAAACCGGAATTCATTTTCACGCTTTTAACTTCAAGTTCAATTACTTGTCCGCCAACGCTTTGCGTCATTTTGGTTGGATATTTAATTCCGTCAATATCCTTGTAATCACTCAAATCAGTGGTTACAACCATTTGTCCTTGATTTGTATTTTGGGTTTGAGTTTCACGCACTTTAAGTCCGCTTTCCTTATCGAAATAGTAAATCTTTTTACTTCCGCCGGGGAATTCAGCTTTTATTTTGTAGGCATCTTTTCCGTTAATTTGTTCAACGCCAACCAACTCAAGTTTAATTCCATTTTTCGCGTAATCCGCAAGGGGAAAAATTTCTGCTTGTGCTTTCATCTTTGCAATTTGTTTTTCATCCATCGGCTTTTTCTGTCCCATTGCGATAATTACGCCCTTTTCTCCGTCAAATTTCGTAATCGATTGCATAACGCCCGCGTCCATATTCGAATAAAATTTACCCGGCTTCTTTTGCGCCACAGTCATCGTAATATCGAAATTCATTACTTTTCCGCTCATTTCAACTTTAATGTCGTTAACCGAAAGTAATTTTTCCTTACCGCCGATAGCATTCAAATATTTATCAACAATCTGTTCGGGCGTTACATTTGCGGCAACTTTCTTAACATTCGGGTCAAATTCGTTTCCGTAAACATCGAGAAAAACAACCTTTCCGTTTAACGCAAACCGTTTGATTTTATCTTTTATTTCAGAACCGTTTCCGACGACCATTACGTACGCTTTGTCGGGATTTACATATTTTTTCGCAGCGCTTTTAATATCATCCAAAGTTACGGCATCGATGTTTTTCAAATAATTTTTGTAATAATCTTTCGGCAAATTGTAGCGCGCAACATTAATTGAAAATTTTGCTACTGTTAGCGGGTCTTCAAGCGCGCGTGCAAATTGTCCGATTTTATATTTCTTAATTGCGTCAAGTTCTTCTTGCGTTACTTCGCCTTTGCGCATACGTTTCATTTCGTACAGAAATTGCGTAATTGCGCTGTCGGTTACTTCCGTGCGCGCTTCACACATTGCATCGAACTCGCCCATATATTCGTCGGGCGATAACATCGAACGCGCGCCGTAAGTGTAGCCGTGTTTTTCCCGCAAATTCATATTCAAGTGCGACATAAAATTTCCGCCGAAAATTTCATTCATTATCGTAGCGGCAATTCTGTCTTTGGAATTATATTTGAACTTTACCGGATACGCTACATGAATTACCGATTGCACCGCTTCCGGTCTGTCAACCAAATAAACCTTGCGAATTAACGGCGGACGTTTAGATTTGAATTTGCTTTCCGGCTTATTCCCTTTTTGCCAAGCGGAAAAATGATTTTCAATTAACGCTTTCGCTTCGTCGAATGTAATATCGCCAACGATTGCAAGATAAGTATCGTTCGGTAAAATATTTGATTTATAAAAATTCACGCAATCATCGAGTTTTATTTTCTTTACGCTTTCTTCCGTCGCAACTTCGCCGTACGGCGAATCTTTTCCGTAAAGAACCGTTTTCAATACGTTGTTAGCGATCGTGGAAGGATTTTTTTCGCCGCTTTTAATTCCTGAAATCGTTCTCTTTTTTACTTTTTCTAGTTCTTCGTCGTTGAATTTTGCGTTGATTAAAACATCCGATAAAATTTTAACAAAATCTTCTTTGTAATCGGAAAGAACCGAGCCGTAAACGCTTTCGGAAGACGCGTAAAGGTCTGCGCCAATAAAATCAACGGCTTCGTCGATTTCATCTTTTGTTTTAGTTGTTGTTCCGGTTCCGATAAGTTGTCCCGTTACGGAAGATAATCCGGCAAGTTCGCCTTCGTAAACCGGCGGATAATCGAAAATGAAATTAAACGTAACTTTCGGAACTTTGTGATTTTCAACCACAAAAACTTTCAGTCCGTTATCGAGCGTAAAAGTTTGCGCTTCCGGAATTTTTATTTCCGGAGCCGGCGCAGGCTCCGGTCGTTTGCTTCTGTCGAGTTGCGCAAACGCCGAAACGCCGGAAAACATTAACATTGCCAAAACCAATATGAATTTATTTGTTTTCATTATTTATCTCCTTCGTTTTTCTTCGGCAAATAATAAAGGATTACGCGAGCGTCCGGATTAAGATACTTTTGCGCGGCTTTCAGTAAATCTTCGCGCGTAACTTTCATATATCTGTCTATTTCCGTATTTATCAAATTCGCGTCGCCGTAGTAAAC
>WGAL01000027.1 GCA_015494845.1 Melioribacteraceae bacterium | reverse complement strand
GAACCGCGGCTTCCTGCATTTTTTGGCGCGTTTCGTCGCTGATTATCGGCGAAGGCGTTTCTTCCACCAATTTTTGGTGGCGGCGTTGAATCGAACAATCGCGCTCGCCGTAAGCGTAAACGTTTCCGTGAGAATCGCCCATTATTTGAATTTCCACGTGGCGCGGATTTTCGATAAATTTTTCAACGTAAAGCTCAGGATTTCCAAACGCGGCGCCAGCTTCCGTAGAAGCCATTTGGTAAGCCGATTCAATTTCTTCTTCGGAATTTACGATTCGCATTCCTTTTCCGCCGCCTCCGGCAGAAGCTTTCAGCATAACGGGATAACCGATTTCCGCGGCGATTTTCTTCGCTTCTTCAATGCTTTGAACCGCGCCGTCGCTACCGGGAACCACGGGCACGCCTACGCTTTTCATTGTTTTTTTAGCGTAAGCTTTATCGCCCATTTGGTTAATCATTGTAGATGACGGACCTATAAACTTGATGTTTGATTCCGCGCAAATGTCTGAAAATTCAGCGTTTTCTGCGAGAAATCCGTAACCCGGGTGAATTGCTTCAGCGCCGGTTATCGATGCCGCAGAAATTATATTGGGAATTTTCAAATAGCTTTCGTTGGAAGGCGCAGGCCCAATGCAAATTGCCTCGTCGGCAAACATTGTGTGCATTGCGTCCTTATCGGCTTCGGAATAAACCGCGACGGTTTTAATTCCCATTTCCTTGCAAGTTCTGATTATTCTCAGCGCGATTTCGCCGCGATTGGCAATTAAAATTTTCTCAAACAAATCCGTTCCTCTTCCTTTTAATCGGGTTTAATCAAAAACAAAGGTTGGTTGTATTCCACAGGCGAAGCGTTTTCAACGAGTATTTTAACTACGGTTCCGTTAATATCGGATTCGATTTCGTTCATTAACTTCATCGCTTCGACAATGCAGAGCGTCGTTCCCACGCTTACTTTATCGCCTACTTTTACAAACGGATCGGCGTCAGGCGCAGGCGCGCGGTAAAACGTTCCGACAATCGGCGAACGGATTTCGTGCAATCCGGCATCCGCGGTTTCTTCTTTCGGCGCTTCGGTTTTCGGTTCTGCCGGCGGAGTAGGTGGAGCAACGGAAGGTTGAGGCGCTTGCGGAATTATTTGAGCTTCGGTGGGTTGAGCAATTTGAACAACGTTTGTTTCCGGAGCTTTTTTGGAAATGCTAATTTTCAAATCGCCTTCTTCTACCGAAAAATCGGTTATTCCGCTTTTCTCAACAACTTTAATCAGTTTTTTTATTAATTCCAAATCCATAGTAGCTTTCCCGTTTTATATTATTTTTTCAATCTTTCAACGTATTCGCCGGTGCGCGTATCGACTTTCAAAAGGTCGCCTTCGTTAATAAACAACGGCACTTGAATTGTCGCGCCGGTTTCAAGTTTCGCGGGCTTTAATACGTTTGTCGCCGTGTCGCCTCTGAAACCCGGTTCGGTTTCAACAACTTCAAGTTCAACAAAAATAGGCGGTTCAATTGAAATGATGTTATCGTCTTCGTCAACTAACAGTTCCAATTCCGTTCCTTCTTTTAAGTAATCTTTCGCATCGCCAACGGAATCTTCCGGAACGGTAATTTGTTCGTAAGTGTCGTTGTCCATCAAAACAAAACCGCTTCCGTCTCTATACAAATATTGATATTTGCGGCGTTCCACGCGAACAACTTCTACCGATTCGCCCGAACGGAATGTGTTGTCAAGGACTTGTCCGGTTTTGAGATTTTTCAACTTGGTGCGAACAAACGCGCCGCCTTTGCCGGGTTTTACGTGTTGAAATTCAACGATTGTGTAAAGTCCGTTTTTGAATTTAATAATCAGACCGTTTCTGAAATCCGATGTATCAGCCATAATTATTCCCTTTTCTTTTTATCCTAAACTTCTTTTTGCTTCGATTCTTCCCAAATATCTCGGAACTTCGCGAGCAACTTTCGATTTTTTGTATTCGTTTTTGATTTTATTTAACAATTCTTCCGCTCTGTCGTATTTGCCGGCGTCAATATAATTAATTGCTGCTTTCAACAAATATTCTGCATTGTTCGGATTGTATTTCCCTTCTTTCTCCGCAATTTCATAAAATTGTGCCGCATCTTCGGTTGCGCCGGTTGCCTCAAAGCAAGCCGCTTGTCCGGCAATGGAAGCCGCGCTAAATAACGGAAACGACAAACCGCAATCGTTGTAATATTTTTTCGCGTCGTCGTATTTTGTTAATGCGTAAAAAGAATTTCCCGCGAAAAGTTTTGCGATTTCTCCGGGCGTTGTGGAACCGTAATCTTCAATCAGTTTAAGAAAACCGTCTTTTGCATGAAGCGAATCGCCGTAAAGCGCTTTGTTAAAATCGAATAGATTGTAATTTTCGACTATCGCCGCCAATTTTGCCGACGCTTCTTTTCTGTTTTTCTCCGCTTTATTTTGGAATAGAATCACAACCACAATTACCACGACAAGCGCGGAAAGTCCTATCAATATTTGCTTTTGATACTTTAACCAAAACTCTTTCGCTTCGTAAAAATAAGTTACGAGCGGATCTTCCTTAATCTCTTTTTTCTTGTAATGTTTCTTCTTCGGGGACATTACTCATCTTCTCCTACGTTATTTAACAGTTACAGATAATTACAGAT
>WGAL01000026.1 GCA_015494845.1 Melioribacteraceae bacterium | reverse complement strand
TTTATTTCCGAACCGATTTTCTTGCTCGCTTCCCAAGTTTCGCGCAATTCGGCGTTATCTGTGGATTTTTCAAGGATTTCGTCTATTTCGTTATCGGTTAATTCTTTTTCGCCTACTTTCGCGCGGTATGTGGAAAATTTCCTTTCGAGCTCCGTGGAAAGTTTTACTATTTTTTCAAGAATTTCCTCGTCGTATTGATGCGAAGCAAAAGAAAGGTAAATCAGTTCAAGTTCTCTGTTTAGAACCGGTTCCTCGATGCCGCCGTTTTCCTTTAATTTTTTAAGGAACTCGAACTTCTCTTTATCCGCGTAATATTTGCTCAATTTAAGTTCAAGTTCCGAAACTTTTTGATAATCTTCCGGTTTGCCGCTGATTGTAGCATTGAAATATGCAAGGTTCAATTCTTTGCTTAACGGCGCAACAAAATGTTCGTATTCCTCTCTGAATTTCAGATATTTATCAACCATAATTTCTTCCGCAATTCAACTTCGCTAAAAATTAAACAATTCGTTGTCTCTGAATAAAATCAAAATCGCGGCGTGCGGAACAATCAGCAACTTTTCGCCTTCTATCTCAATTTCAATCGCACTCTTCCTCGTAAAAAGCGCAAAATCGCCTTCCTCAGCTTGTAGCGGAATATATTGCACATCGTTGGAATCTTTCCACGGCTCGTCGTCGTTCTGCGAAGCAACCGCGTAACCGGGACCGACTTTCAAAACGTAACCGCCGCGCACTTGCTCCCGCTCGGAAACGCCAGGAGGCAAATACAAGCCGCTGTTTGTTTTGTGTAAATTTTCTTCCGGCTTAATTAAAACCTTGTCGCCAACAACAATAATTTTGTTCAAATCAAGCATTATTCGCCGCCGTAAACATGAATGTAATCGTTAATAGAAGCTTTAATGACTTTCGCCGCGTGTTCAAAACCGTAAACAGACGAAATAGTGAATTTGCTTTCCTCTTCGCCGGGAACCATTTTGTATGTAAGGAAATAATGTTTTAATCTTTCAACCAAAACTTCCGGCAGTTCCGAAATATCGCGAATTTCGCCCCAAACGTTATCGTTTTTAAGAACCGCAATAATTTTGTCGTCCGCTTCGCCGTGGTCAATTCCTTGGATTCCGCCGACACCTCGCGCGCGCAAAATCACTTCTCCGCGCGTAATCGGGCGCTCGCTTATTACGCAAATATCGAGCGGGTCGCCGTCGCCTTTACCGGCGTGTGGATTAAGCGCTCCGAGTTCGTCGCCGCAGTAAGTTCTCGGAATAAATCCGTACAAAGCCGGAGCATGCGACGAAGTTCGTTGCGGTCTATCGACGTGCATATAACCGGTTGATTTATCGACTTCGTATTTTACCGTATCGAACGGCGTAATTTCAATGTAAGCGTTCACGATTTCCGGCGGATTTTCGCCGATTTCAATCCCGTGCCAAGGATGAGGACGCCATCTATAAAAAGGTTTTGGGAATGACATTTCTTCCTCCTATAATTTTTTTTATTTAATACTCATCTCTTAAATTAGCCGATGAAAACAGCGTTTTCAGAAAATTTTACTTAGCGGAGTAATTACAATATTTTTGAAATATTAAATATTAAATATAGTTAAAATTCAACAGGCGAGAAAAGCGCGGAATTGAAAAATCGAGTTGATAAATAAAAATTAAGGGACGCAAAATTCTCCAAGTCGAATGCGTCCCTTACATTTTTATGTTTTATGTTCGTAGTGACAACTCGCGAGTTGTCACTACAATTTTTTATTTCATCAAAACCATTTTTCGGGTTTGAGCAAAGTCGCCTGCGCGTAATGTGTAGAAATAAACGCCGCTTGGTAATTCGCCAGTGGCGGATGTTGCATTGAATTGAACCGAATATATGCCCGGCGTTTGTTTTTCATTCACAAGCGTTGCTACTTCGCGCCCGAGAATGTCGTAAATTTTTAGTTGAACTTGTACCGCGACAGATTGCTTCGTCGTCGCAACGCTCCTCCTCGCAATAACGTAGGTAATATTAGTTGTCGGATTAAACGGGTTCGGGTAATTTTGCTCCAGTTTAAATTCATTAACTAAATTAT
>WGAL01000025.1 GCA_015494845.1 Melioribacteraceae bacterium | reverse complement strand
CGCAAAAAGCAGGATTGGAACTTGGAAAATTCGGCGGAATAAAAGTCGATTCAAAACAAAAGACTTCCGACTGGAATATTTTTGCCGCAGGGGACAACACGGAAATTATTAACGCCGTAACAAACAAGCCGGACTATTTCCCAATTGCGACAATCGCTTACAATCAAAGCCACGTAGCGGGAGCAAACGCGGCCGGCGGAAATGAATTTTCTTTGCCGGTTGTAACGAATATCGCCGTGAAAATTTTTGGAAACAATTACGCTTCGGTTGGATTGACGGAGGCAAAAGCCAAGGAGCATTTTACGGACGTTCATTCGGTTACGGCAATCGGATTTAGTAAAATCAAGGTGATGCCTGGCAGCAAAAAAGTTTTTGGAAAATTTGTGTTCGAGAAAAATACAAAAAGAATTTTGGGCGCGTCGTTTTGGGGAGCCGAACAATCTGCGCAATATGCAGATGTAATATCCGCATTAATTAGGGCAAAAGCGGAATACGGAGTTCTCGCTGATGTGGATTACAATTACACGCCGCCGCTTTCGCCGTTTGTGAATATTCTTTCAATTTTAGGGAAAAAAGCAAAAGATGTTTGATAATTTAATAATAGTCGATAACCCGCTTGTAAAACGCGAACTTACGGTTCTGCGCGATAAAAATACCGACTCGGAAAATTTCCGTGCTGCTTTGGACAGAGTCGCTTATTCGCTTGCAATTAAGGTGAGCGAAACTTTCGGTATGGACAAAGTTGAAGTTGAAACGCCGCTCGAAAAAACTACCGGCCACAAATTCAACAAAGAGATAATTGTTATTCCCGTTTTGCGCGCAGGATTGAGTTTGGTTCACGCTTTTCACACGCTTATTCCCGATGCGAAAGTCGGACACATTGGTTTGCAGCGCGATGAAGAGACTTTGCAGCCGATTGCTTATTATTTCAAAGCCCCGAAAAATTTAGACCATGCAAAAACAATTTTGCTCGACCCAATGTTGGCAACCGGAGGCAGCGCAAGCGCGGCTCTTAATTGGCTAAAAAAAAGGGGCGCAAAAGATTTGACATTTGTTTCGCTTATCGCCGCGCCGGAAGGCGTAAAACGTTTGCAAGAAGAACATCCCGACGTGCGAATTTATACGGCTTCGCTCGACAGGGAATTAAACGACGCCGGTTACATTTTGCCAGGTTTGGGAGACGCAGGAGACAGAACATTTGGCACGCTTTAGCATTCTTATCTTGCTGTTATTGGTTCCGTTCTCGTTCGGACAAAATTACCCCGATAAAAAAATCGACGCTTACATCCGGGAAATTATCGATTTAACTGCGAACGAAGAATTTGAGAAAGCGGAAAAAACAAGTCAAATTTTCAGAACCGAATTTCCGGCAAATCCGTTTCCGTATTTGTTAAGCGCGGCAAATTACATTAATTGGAAATTCAGCGAAAACAGCGCAAGGTTTGACACGGAAATTTATTCGGCTCTTGCCGACGCGGACAAAATTTCCGACAGTTTGATTTATTCCGGAGGCGGGAACATTTGGAATTATTACGCGAAAGCGCTTTCGAACGGCTATTTGGCTTATTTCGAAGGGCTTCTCGGCGATTACTTTTCCGCGCTCGATAACGGTTCGACGGCGATTGATTATTACGAAGAATGCTTGGAAATTGATTCGACGTTTACCGACGCAATAATCGCCGTTGCAATTTACGATTATTGGATTAGCGAAAAATTAGGTTGGATTCCGTTTATCAAAGACAAACGCAAAAGCGCAATAAAAAATTTGTTCGGCGCGTTGAACAAGGACAGTTACAACAATAATCTCGCCGCCGTTTCGCTATTTTGGATTTTGATGAACGAAAAACGCTACGACGAAGCGAAAAAAATTATCGTTCCGCAAACGGAAAAATACCCGCGCAACCGCTATCTTTTAATGGCGTACGCGAACGTTGAAAAACGGTTCGATAAGAAAAAAGCAATTGAGATTTACGCGCGCGCGCTCGATTTGACTCTCTCTAAAAAAAGAGAGAACCGGATAAACGAAATTATTTTGCGACATAAAATCGCGATGCTTGAATTTAATCTGAAAAATTACGATAATGTTTTGGAACAATGTAGCGTCGCTTTGAGTTATAATTTAAGCGATTACGAAAAAGACGCACTAAACGGGCGTTTGGAGAAAATCAAAAAACTTTATGAAAGCGCAAAAAAAAGAAAATATAGTTAGACAAGAAATCGACGAGAAAAAATATAACGAATTGCTTGACGATTTGTTAAGCGTTTGTCGTAAACATTTGCATTCCGTTGATGAAGATTTGATTAAACGCGCTTTCAAGGTCGCTTTCGAGGCGCATAAAAACGATTACCGTGCGTCAGGCGAACCGTATTTTCTGCATCCGATTGCGGTCGCAAAAATCGTCGCCGAAGAAATAAGCATCGACGACGTTTCGGTCGCCGCCGCGCTTTTGCACGACGTAGTGGAAGACACCGACATCAGTCTGGAATTTATTCGCAAAGAATTTGGCGAAACAGTCGCGGAAATCGTTAACGGCGTTACAAAAATCGGCGGAATTTTCAAGGGACACGAAATCAATCAAGCGGAAAATTACAGAAAACTTTTGCTTTCGATGGTGAACGATTTGCGCGTGATTTTGGTTAAGTTCGCCGACCGCCTTCACAATATGCGCACGCTCGATTACGTAAGACCGGAAAAACAACGACGCATTGCCCGCGAAACGCTCGAAATTTACGCGCCGTTTGCAAACCGTTTCGGACTCGGTAAAATTAAATGGGAACTCGAAGATTTGTCGTTTAAGTATTTGAACCGCGAGGCGTACAACGAATTGGCAAGCCGAGTAAGAGAAAAGCGGGAAGAGCGCGAGAAATATATTCAAGAATTTATCAAACCGATTAAAGCGAAACTCGAAGAAGAAGGACTGAAATTCGAAATTGCCGGACGCGCAAAACACCTTTATTCCATTTACCGTAAAATGATTAAACGAAATACCACGTTCGAAAACATTTACGATTTGCTCGCAATCAGAATAATAATAGAAGACGACAATCCCAACGTTTGTTATTACGTGCTTGGAATAATAAATCAAATGTATCGTCCGCTTCCCGATAGATTTAAGGATTACATCGCAATTCCGAAAAAGAACAATTACCAATCGCTTCACAACACGGTAATCAATCACGACGGGCGAATGGTGGAAATACAAATACGCACGCGCAAGATGCACGAAATTGCCGAACGCGGCGTTGCGGCGCACTGGAAATACAAAGAATCGTCTTTTACTTCCGACAAGGAAATGGAAGAATGGGTGAACTGGATTCGCGACGTTTTTGAAAACGCCTCGAAAGACGAAGCGACGAAGGAAATTCTCGCAAGTTTCCGGATGAATCTTTACCAAGACGAAATTTATGTTTTTACGCCGAAAGGCGATTTAATTCGCTTGCCCGCCGCTTCCACGCCCGTTGATTTCGCATACGCAATTCACTCTAAAATCGGCGAAACGTGCATTGGCGCGAAAGTAAACGGCAAAATCGTTCCGCTTAATTCAACCTTGCACAGCGGCGACGTCGTCGAAATCATCACGTCGAAAAATCAGCGTCCGAATAAAAACTGGTTGCAATTCGTAAAGACGCATAAGGCGAAAAATCAAATCCGCCGTTTTTTGAACCGGCAGGACGAAGAAATCGTAAATACCGGCAAAAAACTTTGGGAAAAGAAAATCAAAAAATTAAAACTCACTTTTTCCGACGACGATTTGCAACGGTTGAGCAACAAATTGCATTACGAAAGCGTGCGCCATTTTTTCAAAGCGATTGGATTGGGCGAAATCGATATCGACGAAATTTTGAAATCTCCGAAAAAATCGAGCGAAGAAACGGAAGAGATTGAGGAATTCGATAAATTCGCAAACGTTGCGCGACGCGACGCCGGCGGCGTCGTCATCGAAGGCGAACACAAGGGATTTGTTTATCATTACGCAAATTGTTGCAACCCAATTCCCGGCGACCAAATTATCGGCTACGTAACAATCGGACACGGAATTACGATTCACAGAAAAGATTGCAAAAACTTAATCGGATTGGCAAAGAAATCGCCGGAAAGATTGGTTCCAGTGAATTGGCCCTTAAAACAAAAATCGACGTTCATCGCGGCAATTTCGCTCAGAGGCGAGGATAATCCTGGTATTCTTAAAGATTTATCGAACAGCATTACAAATTACAAAGACACAAACATTCATTCGATTAATATCAAAACCGACGACGGATTTTTCTCAGGTTTTCTAACGGTTTACGTTGAGAACCTCGAACATCTTAATCATTTAATTACAAGATTAAAAAAAGTAAAAGGCGTTTATTTTGCCGAAAGAATGTTAAGCGCAAAAACAACTTGATTATTTTAACGTGAAAAACACATTGCCTCCACAAAGAGATTCAAACGAGCGCTACATAGGAATTGATTACGGAACAAAAAGAATAGGAATTGCCGTAAGCGACCCGCTTGGAATGTTCGCAACGCCGCTTGCCACAATCGAAAACAATCAAAATTTTTGGAAACGTTTTAAGGAAATTCTCGCGCCGTATAAAATCGAGGCGTTTGTTTTGGGCTATCCGTTAAAAGAAGACGGAAGCGAAAGCGTTTTGGCTTCCGAAATTCAGAAATTTGCGGAATCTCTGAAAAAGAAATTCAGGAAAGAAGTTTTTTTAATCGACGAACGTTACTCTTCTTCAATCGCCGAACAACAAATAATCGAAACCGTAAAATCGAAAAAGAAAAGGCAAGAAAAATCGCTTGTCGATAAAAAAGCCGCCGCGGTTATTTTACAGTCTTTCCTCGACGAAAAAACATAAAAATAAATTTCACGGAAAAGATTTTTACTTTAATTTTAAGCCGATAATTTTCAAAAGGTAAAACAATGAACAAAGAAGGCGAACAAAACACAGATTCTCAAAACCGCAGGGAATTAAATTGTATTTTCAAACTCGAAGAAACCTTAAAAAGACGCGACATTTCAATCGATGAAAAATACCGGCTCATTGTTGAAATGCTTCCTGAAAGTTTTTCTTATCCTGAAATTATCGGCGCTCAATTAACAATAAACAACAAAGTATTTAAGACGAAAAATTTCAGATATTCGCCGTGGGTGCTTTCTTATCCGATTGTCGTTCAAGGCGAGGAAATCGGTGCGCTTACAATCAGTTATCGAAAAAATCCTGACAAACGCCGCTCGCCGTTCTCGGACGAAGAAAAAAAATTGCTCGAAACAATTGCTAACCGCTTATCGCACTTTGTTCTTTATCAAGATTTGAAAAACATTTTTGCCGATTTGTCTTCCGCCACTCATCATCAAAAAAAACCGGATTGGCAAGTAATTCTCTCAACTTTGCGGAAAATCGACCCGCCGTTATTTATGCAAATCTTGCGTAAAATTTTACAACTGTTGCTTGCCAAAAACGTGGAAGATTCAAAACGTTTGATGGAAGAATCTTTTTTCGGCGACGAGGAAGAAAGCGTCGATGAGAACCGTCCGCTCAAACGCAAAAAAATCAATACTTACGACGATTACATTAACGAAATTATCAGTCTTGCGCACAAGCATTTGTACGACAGCGAACTGCGCAACAAAATCGAAGAATGGCTTTTACTAAACAAAGCGGTGCCGCTAATTAAAACTCTCGAATCGGAAAGCACATCGCTTACTGAAATTTCCGAGGCGATTAGAAAATATTTTCACCTCGCGCCGGAAAAAGTAAGGTTCACGGAAAGTTTAATCAAAGGTTTGCGCGTTTCGTTGTTGCGCAGATTTTTCTCGGAAGATTTGCGTTTTATTTCCGTGGCGAAAGAATACGTTCGCTTAACCGACTTCTACGATTTAATCGACAAAATGATTTTTATGCCGTCCAGCCACGGAAAACTCGGCGGGAAAAGTTCCGGGCTTTTTGTCGCAAGCAGAATTATTCAATCCAAAACCGGAGAAAACGAGTTACTGCGCGAAATTAAACACCCGAAAACTTGGTATATGGCGTCCGACGGAATTTTGGCTTATATGCACTACAACGATTTGGAAGAGATGCTGGAATACAAATACAAGGCAATCGACGAAATCCGTTTTGAATACGACCACATCGTTCAAATGTTTAAGAACGCGCAATTTCCGCCTGAGTTAATTCACGGGCTTTCCCTTGCGCTCGACGATTTCGGCGATTCGCCTATTATCGTGAGAAGTTCGAGTTTGCTCGAAGACCAAATCGGCGCGTCGTTTTCCGGCAAATACAAATCGCTTTTCCTCGCAAATCAAGGAAGCAAGGAAGAACGGCTCGAAAATTTAATGGACGCAATCGCCGAAGTTTACGCTTCCACGTTTGGACCCGACCCGATTGAATACCGCGCGGAAAAGGGTTTGCTAGATTTCCACGAAGAAATGGCGGTAATGATTCAGGAAGTCGTGGGAACGAGAATCGGGAAATATTATTTGCCGTCGTTTGCCGGCGTCGCTTTCAGCAATAACGAGTTCCGTTGGTCGCCGAGAATTAAGCGAACCGACGGCGTCGTGCGAATTGTCCCAGGCTTAGGAACGCGCGCGGTGGACAGAGTCGGCGACGATTATCCGATTCTCGCCGCGCCAGGACAACCGAATTTGCGCGTAAACGTTACGTTCGAGGAAGCGGTTCGTTACTCACCTAAAAACGTGGACGTGATAAATCTTGAAACAAACACATTCGAGACAATTTCATTCGAAAAATTGGTTCGCGAATACGGCGACGATTATCCGGCAATCGAAAAAATAATTTCCGTTATCGAACACAAAACTTTGCGGCAACCTTCCAAGTTCACGCTCGATTTTTCCAAAGACGATTTCGTAATCACGTTCGAAGGGCTTTTCAAGGAACAAAAATTTCTGCAAAAAATCGACGCCGTTTTGCACACTCTGCAAAAAGCGTTCAAGTCACCTGTCGATATTGAGTTCGCTTCCGACGGCGAGGATTTGTATTTACTTCAATGCCGTCCGCAAAGTTTTATGAAAGAAGAAGAGCCGGACGAAATTCCGAAAAAAATTCCTGAAAGCCATTTGCTTTTCAAAGCGAGCAAATACGTTTCAAACGGCAAACTAAAAGACATTCAATACATCGTTTACGTTGACCCGATTAAATACGCCGAAGCGGAAAGTTACGAAAAACTTGTTACTATTGGAAAAATCATCGGCAAGTTAAACAACGTTTTGCCGCGACGTAAATTCATTTTAATCGGACCTGGACGTTGGGGAAGCAAAGGCGATATTAAACTCGGCGTAAAAGTTACGTATTCGGATATAAATAACACTGCAATGCTTGTGGAAGTCGCAAAGAAAAGCGGGAATTACACGCCGGATTTGTCTTTCGGGACGCACTTTTTCCAAGATTTGGTCGAGGCGGAAATCCGCTACCTTCCGCTTTATCCTGACGAAGAAGACGGTTTTTTGAATGAAAAATTTATCGAAAGCGCGGAAAATTCGCTACCCGATTTACTTCCGGATTACAAAGATTTTGCCGAGTTTGTTAAGGTAATCGATTTCTCGAAATTGGGCGAAAACGTAAGTCTCACGGTGCTTATGAACGCGGAAGTTGACGAAGCCGTTGCAATTATTGAAGGCGAAGGTTACAAAATCGATTTTGTCGAAAACGACAAGTGCAAGAAGAAAAAACTTACGTTCGAAAAACTTGCGGACAATTTGGCTCTGCAAGTTAAACACATGAACGAAATCGAAGGACTCTACGTCCGCGAATACGATAATAAATTGAATATATTCGTAAAAAATTCCGGTTCGGAAGGATGCGTTAAAAAATGGCTCGAAGGTTGGTTTTCAGCCGTAAATTTGATGTTTTCATCCGATAATAAAAGCAATCTAGAATTACAGATTATTTTTAATCCGAAAACCGTTCCAAACAGCGCAAGGAAAATAAAATGATTTACATTATAAATTACGGAAAAGGGAAACGCAGAGGTTTATCAACGTTACTCGAAACGTTGAATGTCGAATTTGAAATCGGAACAAATGAAGTAAGGGCGCTAAAAGCGGATAAAATCATTTTGCCGGATATCGCCTCGCCGGAAATGGCATTAAGAAGATTAAGTTTAATGAATTTATACAGCGCGCTTAAAATGTTTCCGCGCCCTATTCTTGGCATCGGCGCTGGTTTTTTGATTATGCTTGAAAAATGCAACGGAAAAAGTTGTCTCGGCTTTTTCCCGTTTTCCGCGCAATTCGACGAAGAAAACGACGCTTGGAAAATTTTCGATTCCGAGAAAAATCATTTAAATCAAACCTATTTTCGCAACGGAGGATATTTCGGTATTTGCAACAACGACGACGAACTCGTAAACAAAGCGGTTAGAGATTTTGTGGATTTTGAGTGACGAGTAACGAGTTCCGCCTAAGGCGGAGAGTGACGAGCAAACGCAATGATGTTTGTTATTTACAAAAACAAAAAAGGGAACCCCAAATGAAGTTCCCTTTAATTTTATTATTGAAATGACAAATTATTTATTGTCATGATGTTTGTCGTGATGGTCGTGTTTTCTCGGTGGGCGTTCAAGCAATGCTTTTCTCGAAAGACTCATCTTTCCGTTTTCGATTCTAATTAGCTTCACTTGAACTTTATCGCCTTCTTTCAGATAATCGCTAACCTTTTCAACACGTTTGTGGTCGATGTTCGAAACGTGCAATAAGCCTTCCTTACCCGGAAGAATTTCAACAAATGCTCCGAAATCAACAACGCGTTTCACCACGCCGTCGTAAGTTTTGCCAATTTCCGGCTCTTCGATTAAAGAGCGAATAAACGATTTTGCCTCTCTTGCGGCTTCGGCTTGCGGAGCGGAAATATTTACAGTTCCGTCTTCTTCAATTACGACTTCAACGCCATAATCTTTCTGAATTTTTTGAATTACCTTTCCGCCAGGACCAATTACCGCGCCGATTTTATCAACATCAATTTTCATCGTGTCAATAACCGGAGCATAAGGAGAAAGTTGCGCGCGCGGTTCGGAAATCGTTTGGTTCATAATGTTGAGAATATGCAATCTTCCCTCTTTCGCTTGCGCGAGGGCTTTTTCCATAATTTCGTACGAAATGCCTTGAATTTTAATATCCATTTGGAACGCCGTAATTCCTTCCGTGGAACCGGCGACCTTGAAATCCATATCGCCGAGGTGGTCTTCGTTGCCCAAAATATCGGAAAGGATTGCGTAATTTTCGCCTTCCTTAATCAAGCCCATAGCGATTCCCGCAATCGGTTTTTCAACGGGAACGCCGGCGTCCATCAACGCGAGCGAGCCGGAACATACCGTCGCCATTGAGGAAGAACCGTTCGATTCCAAAATATCCGAGTTAAGACGAATTGTGTAAGGGAATTTTCCTTCCGGCGGAATTATGTGTTTGAGCGCGCGTTCAGCCAAATTTCCGTGACCGATTTCGCGGCGTCCAGGACTGCCGTAACGTCCGGTTTCACCAACCGAAAATGGCGGGAAATTGTAATGAAGCATAAAACGCTTTGTGTATTCTTCTTGCAATCCGTCGATAATTTGCTCATCGCGTTTGCTTCCCAAAGTCAGCGTCATTAAACTTTGCGTTTCGCCTCGCGTAAATAACGCCGAACCGTGAGTTCTCGGCAATACGCCAACCTCGCAAGTAATCGGACGAATTTCCGTTGTGGTTCTTCCGTCCAATCGTTTCCCTTCAGTCAAGATTCGCTCGCGCATCAATTCTTTTTCGATATCGTGAAGGATTTCGCCGATAACTTTTTCTTGTTCGGGATATTTTTCGGCAAGTTGTTCTTGAACTCTTTGGTTCAGTTCTTTATTCTTTTTACTGCGTTCTTCTTTTGCAAGAACCGTCGCGACAAGCTCTTTATATTCGTTGTAAGCTAATTCTTTTACATCGTTAATCAGCTCTTCGGGAATTTCTTTTTCCTCGACTTCCATTTTCGGCTTGCCGCAAAGTTCGCGCAATTCAATTTGAATATCGATGAGCTTTTTGATTTCTTCGTGAGCAAATTTTAACGCTTCCAAAAGGTCGCTTTCGCTTACTTCTTTCGCTTCGCCTTCCACCATCATTATCGAATCGGAAGTTCCCGCGACGACGAGTTCCATATCGCCTTCTTCAATTTGAGATTCGGAAGGATTCACGATAAACTCGCCGTTAATGCGCGTAACTTTAACTTCGGCAATCGGGCCTAAAAACGGAATGTCGGAAATAGTTAACGCCGCAGACGCGCCGACCGCGCCTAAAACGTCGGCGTCGTGTTCGCCGTCGTACGAATAAACAAACGCGGCGATTTGCGTGTCGTTTTTGTAATCTTTCGGAAATAAAGGACGAATCGGTCTGTCTATTAACCGGGCGCTCAAAATTTCCTTTTCGGTCGGGCGACCTTCGCGTTTGAAAAATCCGCCCGGAATTTTGCCTGCGGCAAACGCGCGTTCGCGGTATTCCACCGAAAGCGGGAAAAAATCAATGTCGTCGCGAACTTCCGACGACGCAACCGCGGTAACTAAAATCATCGTATCTCCGTAAGATACCATTACCGCGCCGTTTGCTTGTTTAGCTAACTTCCCGGTTTCAATTACTAATGGCTTTCCGCCAATTTCTACTTCTTTTCTGTAAATCATTGATATTCCTCTTATTTCCTCAAGTTAAGTTCTTTCAATACGGCTCTGTATCTTTCGATATCGATTTTAGCCAAGTATTTCAATAGTTTTCTTCTTTTACCGACCATTTTCATCAAACCGCGACGCGATGCGTGGTCTTTTTTATGTTCGGAAAAGTGTTTGGTTAAGTGATTGATTCTCGCTGTAAGAATCGCAATTTGAACCTCGGGTCTTCCGGTGTCTTTTTCATTCTCGCCGAATTTCTTTACGAGTTCAAATTTGTCTTCTTTTGTTACAGGCATTTTAACTCCTTTTATTTTGTTTATTAATGTAACGCCAGAATTAACCGGCGTTAATTAGTTAGTTAAATTTTCTTTTATTCGGTTAAAGAACCGATAATCAAGCTTGGTTATTAAAAATTTTCTTTGCGTTTTCCAAATCGGTTTCAATCTGTTTCAACAGCGCTTCTTTCGTTACAAACTTTTTTTCGTCGCGCAACCTTGCCAAAATTTCAGTTTTAATTATCCTTCCGTAAATATCTTCGTTAAAATCGAGAATGTAAGTTTCAATAATTTTCTGATTTAAATTTTCAAATGTAGGACGATTTCCGATATTCATCAAGCCGAAAAATTCAACGTCCTTTACTGTAACTTTTACCGCGTAAACGCCGTTAGCGGGAATTAACTTGTCTTTTTCAGGCTTTACGTTTGCCGTTGGAAAGCCCAAAGTCCTTCCGCGTTGAGAACCGCGTACGACTTTCCCGAAAAACGAATAATTGTAGCCCAAAAATTTGTTCGCTTTATCAATGTTTCCTTCGTAAAGCGCTTTTCTGATTTTCGTGCTGCTGATTACTTCGCCATCCAAAGTTACGCCATCGACCGATGAAACCGTGTATTCGCACTTTTCGGCAAATTCGAGCAATTTCTCTTTGTCGCCGCTTCTGTTTTTGCCAAACTTGTGGTCGTAACCGATTACAAAATGCGAAACGCCGATTTCATCGCAAATAATTTTTTCAATGAACTCGCGGTAAGAGAGTTGCGAAAATTCTTTCGTAAAATTTATCGCCAAAGCGACGTCAATTCCTGCAATCTCGAACCGTTCCATCTTTTCGTCAATTGTCGTAAGCAATTCGAATTTCTCGTCCGGATTTACCACAAATCGCGGATGCGGATGAAAAGTAATTACGAGACTTCTTCCGCCAATCTCTTTTGCTTTTCGAATTACTTCGTCCAAAATTTTCCGGTGCCCCAAGTGAACGCCGTCAAAAGTCCCGATTGTAACAACCGTTTTTTTCTTTTTCTCTATATGAGCAGGATTATAATAAACTTTCATAT
>WGAL01000024.1 GCA_015494845.1 Melioribacteraceae bacterium | reverse complement strand
GAATGATAAAATCGATTCAAAACGAAACGGTTAAAGCCGTAGATTCTATGCACGAAGGAACCGACCAGGTAAAAATTGGGAAAGAGCGAGTTTCAAAAGCAGGCGAATCGCTTAAACAGATTATCGAATCGTCAAATCACGTGATGGAAATTATCCGCGAAACGGCGGCGGCGAGCGAGGAACAAACGCAAGTTGCCGAAGAAATTAACAGAAACGTGGCGGGAATCAACACCGTCGCTCAGGAAACCGCAATGGGCGTCGAGCAAATAGCGACGGCTTCGGAAGATTTAAGCCGCTTAACGCACAGTTTGCAACAAATGGTAAATTCGTTCAAATTGGAAGAACACGACGAGTTCGCCGGACGTGAAGAAAACCAAAAATATCTGGAATAGACAAAGGTAACCTCCTATAAGTTAGTTACTTTGAAATGGCGACTGTGATGTCGCCATTTTTTTTAGCAATTTTCTATCCGTGATTTACGCTTTGCGACTTTGCGACTTTGCGGTTATATTTGAAAATCGATTTGCAAAGAAGAAAGGTAAAATTGTTACTAATAGAAATAATTCCGAACAAGTGCGATTTTTGCGGAACGTGCGTTGGCGTTTGTCCTGAGGATGCAATTGAACTGACCGAATCGGAAATCTCGATAGATGAAAATCTTTGCACGAATTGCGCCAAATGCGTTTGGGTTTGTCCTATCGACGTTCTTGTTTTCAACAAAGAAAAATTAAAATCAAATGATGATAAATAATTATTACGATGTTGTCGTCGTCGGTGCAGGACCTGCCGGTTCGACGGCGGCGCGGTTTGTAGCCGAAGAAGGAGTTTCGGTTCTCGTTTTGGAAAAAGACCGCGAAATCGGCTTGCCTGTTCGTTGCGCCGAAGCGGTTTCGCACGAGGGAATTGCTGAATTTTTAGAGCCGGAAGAATATTTTATTTCCGCCGAAATCGATACAATGAGTTTTATTGCGCCGAACGGAACGCGCGTGGATATGGCAAGCGGAATGAAAGGTTATGTTTTGGACAGAACGCGCTTTGACAAACGTCTTGCGGAAATTGCCTCGGAAAAAGGCGCACGGTTTTTAACGAACGCTTATGTTTCCGGCTTATTGTTTGAAAACGATAAAGTAAGCGGTGTAAAATTCGAACATTACGGCGAAACTTATGAAGTAAAAGCAAAGGTTGTAATTGCGGCTGACGGCGTGGAATCCCGCGTCGGGCGTTGGGCAGGATTGAAAACTCACGTGGATTTCCGTGAAATGGAAGGCGCATACCAAGTTTTGGCGGCAAATGTCGATATTAATCCAAGCGCAATAGCGTTTTATTTCGGGGAAAATATTGCGCCGCAAGGTTATCTTTGGGTTTTCCCGAAAGGCGAAGACAAAGCGAACATCGGGCTTGGAATTGGCGGCGAAAAAGGGAAATACAAATCCGCAAAAAAATATTTGGACGAATTTTTGCAAACGCATTTCCCTAACGCTTCCATTTTAAGCGACGTTGCCGGCGGCGTTCCGTGCGTTCCCACGCTGGATAGAATAGTCGCGCCAGGAATAATTTTGGTCGGCGACGCTGCGCGACAAGTAAATCCGCTTTCCGGGGGCGGAATTGCAAGCGGAATGATTGGCGGAATGATTGGCGGAAAAACCGTAGCCGAAGCAATTAAAAACGGTTCTTTAAATCATATTTTCGAATACGAAAAACGCTGGAACGAGCGGCTCGGTAAACGGCATAAAATTTTTAACAAAATCAAAGACGGAATTTTCGATTTCAGCGACAAAAAATTCAATTCGCTCGCGGAAACGTTTTCCAAAATTCCTTATGAAAGAAGGAGGCTCGGAAATTTATTTAAACACGCGCTAATAGATAATCCGGCGCTTTTACTGGATGTTGCGAAAGTGTTTTTATAAGATTTTGCTGAAAACGAATTCTTGTTTTCAAAACTTGACAAACATATCTTATTTTAATTATCTTTAAATATTAAGAATAATTTTAGAGAAAGAGCATAAGATGATTTACACAAAAACAGGCGAATATGCTATACGTGCCATCTTGTTTTTGGCTCGTTATCCTAAAAATAAATTGGTAATGGCGGCTGAAATCGCCAAAAAGGAAGATATTCCTTCTCACTATCTTGCAAAAATTTTGCAAAGAATGGCAAAATACGGATACGTTGAATCTTTTAAAGGCAGAGGCGGCGGCTTCCGCATCAGCAAACTTGCGCTAAACAGTTCCATTCTTGAAATCGTCGAAAGGATTGAAGGTCCGGTAATCACTTTAACTTGCATTACAGGATTAAAAGAATGTTCCGACGAAAATCCTTGTCCGTTACACGAGGAATGGAACGAGTTGCGCGATAAGATTTACAACCTTATTGCAAGCAAAACCGTAAAACAAGTTGCGCAAGAATTTGACGATATGTTAGAGAAAAACGAACAGATTATTGCGAGCAAATAAGTTTTTGTTTAATATGAATAAAACGGAAAGCGGCTTCGGTCGCTTTTTTTATTTGCAATTTTTACACTTTGCGTAAATGTTAAACGAGTAACCTGTCGGTTCAATGTTAAATTCTCCGGCAATTTTTTCCACGATTTTTTTTACTTCTTCAGCTGAAAACTCAATTATTTCCCCGCAATTTTCACAAATTATGTGGTCGTGTTGCGTCCGGTTGAAATTCGATTCGTACATCGTAATTTTTTGATCGAACAAGCGTTTGGAAAGTAAGTTGCATTTTACTAGCAACTCCAAAGTATTATAAACGGTAGCGCGCGAAACCTTAGAACCGGAATTTTTCATTCTGAGAAATAATTCGTCAGGCGTAAAATGCGTGCCGTAATCCAGCGCCGCGTCAAGAACCTCAAACCGCTGCGGCGTAATACGGTAACCGTTTTTGAGAAATTTATGAAATATCTCGCGAGCGTTTTCTTTTTCCATATTTCAAACATAATTAAAAATCTTGATTTTTTCCACTATTTAGATTAAATTTAAATAATTAAATAAAGTGCATTTGATCTAAGATTAGAGTACACGAAAAAAAGGTTCAGGAAAAAATGAGAACAGCGAGTGAATTAACTCAAGGGGAAAGTGCGACCATTATCGATATCGATAATCAACATCCTTCTGCAAAAAGATTAATAGAGTTGGGTTTTACTCCAGGACAACAAATTCAATTAGTGGGAAAATCTTTTTTTAACGATCCTTTGGCTTTTTCGGTTCGCGGAACCGTAATTGCCGTAAGGAAATCCGAAGCCGCTTGCCTGAAAGTCCGATAATCGCTTATGAAAATCATTACGCTTGTTGGTGCTCCCAATTCCGGGAAAACGACTCTATTTAACTATTTAAGCGGGCAAAATTACAAAACCGTAAATTATCCTGGCGCAACGGTGGAATATCACGCGGCAAATTTACAAAAACGCTTCGGACTTGAAGCAATGCTTTTGGATACGCCAGGAATTATCAGTCTTGTTCCCACTTCGAAAGACGAAGAAGTTACAATTAAAGGAATTTATTCGCATCCGCATTACGGCGCGCCGGATTTGGTTATCGCCACAATGGACGCCAGCCAACTTTCACGCCACTTGCTTTTGGCAATGGAACTCAAACAAGCGAATTTCGATTTGGTAATTGCGCTTACAATGGTTGATATTCTCGAACGGAAAGGTTTTGAGATAGATATTGACAAACTACAAAAAATACTCGGTGTTCCCATTATAAAAATTGACGGACGAAGCGGCGAAGGCGTTGATGAATTGATTTCCGTCGCCAAAAGGAAACTAGAAACAAATAACAAAAACCTCTACGACATAAAAATTATAGAGGAAAACAATCAGGAACTTCTGAATTTATACAAAGAAATTGAAAAAATTGAAGCTGAAGTTATTCGTCCGAAAAAAAGGGGTTTTGCCGGTTCTTACAAAAATATTTTGCACAAACCTGACGAACTGACGATAAAAATCGATAAAATTCTGTTAAGCAAGGGCTGGGGATTTCTGATATTTTTTCTCGCGATGCTTTTCTTTTTCTCATCGGTTTTTTGGCTTGCCTCGCCGTTAATGGATTTGGTCGATATGTTTTTCGGCTGGCTCGGAAATTTCACCAAGGAAATTCTCGGACACGGTTTAATTAGCGATTTGATTTCCGACGGAATTATTTCCGGCTTAGGCGCGGTTTCCGTTTTTGTTCCGCAAATTTTAATTCTCTTTTTAATTCTCGGATTGTTGGAAGATTCTGGCTACCTCGCGCGCGGCGCAATGCTAATCGACCGTCCGCTGAGAAAAATCGGATTAAACGGACGCTCGTTTGTGCCGATGGTTTCCGGTTTCGCTTGTGCAATTCCAGCAATTATGGCGGCGAGAACCATTCCTAATGCGAAAGAAAGATTGCTCACGATTTTTATCATCCCTTTAATCAGTTGCAGCGCGCGAATTCCGGTTTACGCGCTTTTGATTGCTTATCTTGTGCCGCCGGAAAATTATTTGTTAAGCGGACTTATTCTCACGATTATTTATATTTTCAGCATCACAATTTCCTTAACGGTTGCGGGAATAATCAATAAATTCAGAGACAAAGTAATTCGCGAAACGGATAATTCCACTTTTATTTTGGAGTTACCGACTTACCGTCTTCCTAAACTTCGCGTTACGCTTTCGAATATGTGGACAAGCACAAAGGTTTACGTAAAAGGCGCAGGTCCCATAATTTTAACATTCTCCATAATTTTGTGGGCTTTGACTTATTTTCCAAATTATAATCCGCAATTGGACAAAACACAAATAGACGCCGCCAAATACGAAAACGCCGTTCAAATTGAAAGAATAAACGGTTCTTACGCCGCAGACCTCGGTAAAATTTTCGAACCGGTAATGAAACCGATGGGATTGGACTGGCGCGTAGGCGTCGCGATTCTTACCTCGTTTGCGGCTCGCGAGGTTTTTGTCAGTTCAATGGCGTTAATGTTCAAGGCGACCGAAGTCGATGAAAACTCCGTGCAAAGTTCCATAATTCACTCAATGAAACTTGCCAAAAACGAGGACGGTTCCCCGATGTTTACTACTTCGTCGATTATCGGATTGATTTTATTTTTCATAATCGCTCTGCAATGCGTTTCGACAATGGCAATAACAAAAAGGGAAACCGGCGGTTGGCGAATTCCGGTTCTGCAATTTGTACTTTACAGCGGCGGCGCATACATCCTTTCGGTAATTGTCGTAAATTCTCTCAGGTTTTTCGGTGTGGCGTAACGCTTCAAAAGATTTTTATTCTCAACCACTCTAAAAAATAATACCGTTTGTGTTTTTTGCCGAAAAAATCTAAATTCAATTCAGATTTAAAAAAGTTGGGGAAAATAGATGCATCTCGACGACAGGCAAACTATCATTGTTGGAATTCTCGTTCTTTTTCTCGGTAAATATCTTAATAAAAGGATAAATTTTCTCAGGCAATTTAATATTCCCGAACCGGTCACCGGCGGAATTGTGGCGTCTGTAATTGTCGGACTTATTCACTTCATTTTCGATTTTGACATATCTTTTGCAAAACATTACCAAAGCATTTTTCTCGTTGTATTTTTTACCTCAATTGGTTTGGAAACTAAAATCAGCAGCATCATTAAAGGCGGAAGAATGTTATTTGCCTTAACTGTTTTGGCGATAATTTACATCTTCGTTCAAAATTATCTCGGCGTGTTCGTTTCAGAACTTTTCGGCGTTAATAAAAATGCTGGAATTTTAGCAGGCTCCGCTGCGTTGCAAGGCGGACACGGAAATATTGTTGCTTGGGCACCAATTTTGGAAGAAAATTTCGGCGTTAAAAACGCATTGGAAATAGGAATGACGGTTGCTACGCTGGGTTTGATTCTCGGTGGAATTCTCGGCGGGCCTGTCGCTAAATTTTTAATCAAACATTATAAATTAACGCCTTCCAACGACTCAAACGTCGCTGTGGGCGTAAAACAGGGCTCAACGTTGATGATTGACTACGATTCTTTTCTAAAAGCAATTTTAATGGTTGCAATTTCTATTGGAATTGGAATTTATCTGAAACAATTAACGGATTTAATAAACTTCACGCTTCCATTATTTGTTACTTGTATGTTCGGCGGAATGCTGATTGCGGTTATTTTTCCGTATATTTTACCAAAACTAACTTGTCCGCCAGGCTCGCCTACTTTAGCCCTTGTCTCTGATTTGAGTCTCGGTCTTTTCCTTGCAATTGCAATGATGAGTTTGCGATTTTGGGAAATCGGCGACCAAGTGGTTTATTTGCTTTCAACCGTTATTATTCAAGCCACCGCAATTGTACTTTTTGTTGTTCTAATTGTTTTCAGAGTTTTAGGGAAAAATTACGACGCGGCGGTAATTTCTGCCGGTTATATTGGCTCAGGACTTGGCGCAACGCCAACGGCAATGGCTAATATGGCGGCTGTAACGCAAAGATACGGCGCATCGCCAATCGCTTTCGTCGTAATTCCGATTGTCGCAGCGTTTATAATTCAAGTAAGCAACGCGATTGTAATTCAAACGGTTCTAACGTTGATAAATTAAACGGTTGGCGCTTTCTTAAAATTTGCGAAAGAAAAAATTAATACGGAAATTATTAACGCGCCGACGGAACTGATTAAAAAAGGCAGCGAAGAGCCGAAATTATCCCACAAAATTCCCGCTACTACCGAAGCGATTAAAATACAAATTCCGCTTACCGTGTTAAACAGTCCGATTACCGTCGAGCGAATCGAATCGTCTGTCAAATCCGAAATCCAAGCTTTCAAAATTCCGTCCGTTGCAGCGGAATAAAATCCGTAAAGCGTAAAACCGAAAAACAAAACCGTTACGGACGAACTAATCGCAAATATTAAATAAACAATCGAAAATACAAGCAACCCGGATGCGAAAATGTTCCGTTTGCCGTATTTGTCGGATAAAATTCCGAAAGGATAGGAAAACAAAGCGTAAACCGCGTTGAAATAAATGTATCCGCCGATTGCGGTAAAATCGCTTGAAGTTTCTTTTAATTTCAAAATCAGAAAAACATCGCTGCTGTTAACAAGCGAAAAAAGGGCGACAAAAAAAAGAAGAAGTTTCAAATTCGCCGGAAGCGTTTTGAGTATTTTAAGATAATTGTATTCCTTTGATTTCGCGCGCGTTCGCTTTTTTTCTTTCACGAGAAAAACAAACGCAATCGCAAAAACGGACGGAATGGCAGAAAAGTAATAAACGGTTCTGAAATCGTTATTTGAGTAAAACAAAATTAACAACGCTACCAATGGCCCGACTACCGCGCCGAACGTATCGAGCGAGCGGTGAAAACCGAAAATTGCGCCTTTGTTGCTTACGTTTGCTTCGCCTGCCAAAAGCGCATCTCGCGGCGAAGTTCTGATTCCCTTACCTATTCTGTCGATTGTTCTCGCCGAAGCGATTACGCCAACGTTTGGAAAAACGCCAGGCAAAGGTTTTACCGCCGCGGAAAGAGAATACCCGATTTTAACGAACAAAGCGCGCTTGCGTATTTTATCGGAAAGCGCGCCGAAAAATCCTTTCAGTAAATTTGCAGTAATTTCCGCAATTCCTTCAATCGCTCCGATTGTCGCCATTGACGCGCCGAGAACGGAAGCCAAAAAAATGGGCGTTACAGGATAAAGCATCTCGCTTGCGAAATCGGTAAAGAAACTTACCAAACTCAGAATTAAGACTTGTTTCGGAATTTTAAACTTGATATTCATCTAAAAATAATTTATTTATAAGCAAATTCCTTTCGGGAAATTTAAAGAAACTTTTCCAAACAAATTCGGAGAAAATTATGGAATACTATGAACTTCACCCGGACAATCCGCAGAAAAGATACATAAACAAAGCAGTTGAAGTTTTGAGAAACGGCGGCGTAATAATTTATCCCACTGACACGCTTTACGCTTTCGGTTGCGATATTTTTAACAAAGACGCTCTCGAAAGAATTTATATGATAAAAAACGAACCGACTTCAAAACTTTACAGTTTTGTTTGTCCAGATTTGAAAGACATTTCCAAATACGCGAAAGTTTCCGATTACGCTTACAAAAAAATGAAGAAGTTATTGCCAGGCCCATACACATTCGTTTTGCCTGCCTCCCGCGAAGTTCCGAAAAAATTATGGACGAAAAGAAAAACCGTCGGTATTCGCATTCCTGACAATCCTGTTGCGCTTGAACTTGTAAAGGAATTAGGACATCCTATTTTAAGTACAAGCGTTACGAACCGTTTGGGCGAAACTTACCACAATCCGGAGGAAATAAAAAACGTGTTCGGTTTTGCCGTCGATTTAATGCTCGCAATGGGAACGCTTGACGGCGAGGCGTCGACAATCGTCGATTTAAGCGGAGAAGAACCGGAAATAATTCGCGAAGGCGCAGGCGACGTTTCGTTTTTCTTTTAATAAACCATTGCCTACACTGCAAGGAACGGAGCGACAAAGCAATCAGTCGAATTGTTAGCCTGCGCTGAATATTCGGTAGTTTGCCGCGTCATTCGCTCCGCTCATTCCTCGCAAT
>WGAL01000023.1 GCA_015494845.1 Melioribacteraceae bacterium | reverse complement strand
TGCAGACTTACATTACGGAAGATTTTTTTGTTTGGGTTGACGGAGACGACAATTTAATTGATTTATCAATCGGACGCTTACCGGTAAAAAGTAGGACTGAGGCGTCTGTGGTGGTGCAGAAAATTAAAGATTACGAAAACAACGAAGATTTTTCGCAATGGCGCAGAACCGTAACATTCGTTTCCGACGACGGTTGGTCGCCTCATTGGCAAGAATACTCCAAGCACACTGCGCAATCGGAAAATTTGGCAAAAATTGTTCCCGAGTTTTATTCAAAAAATAAAATTTACATTGTTCTTTACCCGACTGAAATTACCGGCACAGGAAGAAGAAAACCGTTGGCAAACAAAGCAATTATCGAAGCGATAAACAACGGCACGGTTGTGATGAATTATCAAGGGCACGGCAATCCGCAAGTTTGGGCGCACGAGCAAATTTTTGTAAGGGAAGTAACAATCCCACAATTAAAAAACAAAAATTATTTCTTTTCAACCGTAGCCGCTTGTTCTTTCGGATTGAGCGATGACCCGAACGAAATAAGCGGCGCGGAATTGATGTTGCTTAAATCTGACGGCGGAACTATTGGTTCTTTTGCTTCAAATCGTCCGGTTTACGGAGAATTGAATGCGGAGTTAAATGAATTATTTTATAAGGGGCTTTTTGTAAAAGAAAATAACGGCAAACATTTTTCCATTGGACAAGCGTATTTGTTCGCAAAGACAAATTTCCCTAACTCAAATTCATTTAAGTTTAGTTTATTAGGCGACCCTACATTGCGGCTTAAAATTCCTCAACTCGAAGGACAAATAGATTCGGTAAATGGTTTTACTCTTGAAAACCCGATTCAAATAAAAGCGCTTTCGGATGTGAAAGTCGATGCGTCCTTGTTGAATGAAAACGATTTTACCGGCGAATCTTTGATTTCCGTATTCGATTCCAAACGTTACGTAACGGTTACCGAACCAGGATGGAATAATTTCAAAATAGAGTTCGAAGGCGCGCTACTTTACAAAGGAAGGGCAAGCGTGGAACTTGGCAAAACGACTACGCGTTTTGTCGTTCCGAAAGATATTTCGTTCGAAAACAAAAACGGGAAAGTGGTTGCGTATTTTCACAACGACGAAATTGACGGAGCAGGCGTTACAACGCAAATTATTGTCGGCGGAATTGAAGAGCGAGCCAATGACGGTTCAGGCCCGGAAATTGAACTCGCTTTCGACGAATTCGGTTCTAACGGACAACTAGTTAATCCTGATTTTTCTTTGCTTGCGCGTTTAACGGACGAAACCGGAATTAACACAAGCGGCGCCGGTTTGGGACACACGCTCGAAGCGATTATCGACGGAGACGCCGAAAACGCAATTGATTTGACGAGCAGTTTCGTCGGCGACGTTGACGAAGGCGGAAAAAGCGGCGAAATTAAATATAATTTTTACGGCTTCGAACCTGGCGACCATTCAATAAAAATTAAAGCGTGGGACGTCTTCAATAATTATTCGGAAAAAGAAGCGGAATTTACAGTTGTTACCGAAGGTGGTTTGGTTGTGCGCGACGTTGTGAATTACCCAAATCCGTTTTCGGAATTCACTTATTTTACCTTTCAACATAATTTGAATGAACCGGTTGACGTGAAGATAAACGTTTACACCGTTTACGGAAGAAAAATAAAAGAAATCGAAGAATACGGTATTAACGATAAATTCGTTAAAATATTTTGGGACGGTCGCGACGAAGACGGCGACAAATTAGCGAACGGAACTTATTTGTATAAACTGATTATTAAAAATCAAAACGGCGACTACGTAAAGAATTTTCTCGGAAAACTCGCCGTTATACGTTAAATTTTGAACTTTTTTAGGAAAGATTAAATAAAAGGAGTTATAACACTATGTTTAAAAAAACAATTATTGCCGCGTCTTTATTATTTTCTTTGACGTTACCAACAATAATTAACGCGCAAATTTCCACCGCAGTTCCTTTCTTGTTGATTGCGCCCGATTCCCGCGCCGGCGGTATGGGCGAAACCGGCGGAGGACTTGCGGATAACGGCGCCGCTGTTTTCTGGAACCCGGCCGGACTCGCTTTTCTGCGCGGTTCGGAAATCCAAATTACGCACTCAAACTGGCTGCCTCAATTCCACTTGGATTTGTTCTACGATTATGCGACTTACAGAACATACTTAGACGATTTGGACGGCGCAATATTTGCGAGCATCACATATATGAATTTCGGCGAATTCGTAAGAACCGGCGAAGGCTCGCCCGATCCTATCGGAACGTTCCGTTCGTTCGACGCCGCCGCTACAATCGGTTACGCAACAACGCTCGGAAAAGACTGGGGACTCGGTTTTAACTTCCGCGTAATTCACTCGCGCCTTTCCGAAAAACCGACCGGACAAGAACAAGGAACCGGCGTTGCAACAACAGTCAGTTTTGACCTTGCAACAATGTATCGCCCGGAAGCGCTTGATAATCGTTTTAGCGTCGGATTGAAC
>WGAL01000022.1 GCA_015494845.1 Melioribacteraceae bacterium | reverse complement strand
TTATGAAATATTTCGAATTTGGATTTGTTAAGGGGAAAGCGATAAAATTTGAGAAGGGGAATCAGTTCTTTTTAGACTTTATCAAATTTTCTTTATCTAACAATTTATGACTTTCAAAAATTGTCAGAACCTCAATTGAATTTTTCTTGACCAAATAAACGATTCTGTAATTCTTATAAATTATTTCTCTGATTTGCTCGACCGAAAATTCCGGAACAACTCTCCCTTTCTCAGGGAATAACGCCAATTCTTCAACAAGAGAAATTATTTTATCGGTAAATTTAATCGCGGCAACCGGATTATCCCGAGCAATAAAATCCTCAATTTCAAGAATGTTAGAAAGAGATTGATTTGTCCATTTGATTTTCACAACGTTCTTTTTGCTCTATGTTTGCCTAACTTTTTTTTCAATTGTCCGGTTGTGTAAACATTTCCTTGCTCGGAATCCGATATTCCACGCGAAACGGACTCGATAAACGATTTTGTTTCCATAAGTTTATCGAATTCCTTTGGCGAAATTAACACGCCGGCAGGTTTTCCGTTTTGCGTGATTATTAGAGAATTATTATGCGCTTGTATTTCTTTAAGGTATTTCGCCAAATTCGCTTTAAACTGCCCGACAGGAATTATATCGTTTGACACCGAAATATTTCTCATTTGATATTCCTTATTTTGACGTAATTAAAGTCAAAAAATAAGCCTAAATTAGGACATAATCAATCTGAAAATTTATCTAAAAAACATAAAAGGGACAACTCGCGAGTTGTCCCTACAATTTTTTTACTTCATCAAAACCATTTTCTTTGTTTGAGTAAAATTACCTGCGCGCAAAGTATAGAAATAAACGCCGCTGGCAAGATTATTACCGTTAAATTGGACAGAATATTTCCCGGGTGTTTGTTTCTTATTTACAAGCGTTGCAACTTCACGTCCGAGTGTGTCGTAAATTTTGAGTTGAACTTGAACCGCTCCGTCATTGCGAGCGGAACGAAGTGAAGCGCGGCAATCTAACGAATTATAAGCGTTTGCTGAATTTCCGGTAGATTGCTTCACCCCGATTTCATCGCTCCTCGCAATGACGTATGTGATGTTGGTCGTAGGATTAAACGGGTTCGGGTAATTCTGTGCAAGTTCAAATTTTGTTGGCGTAGCGGAATTTTGATCTTCTTCAACATCGTCAAGAATGCCTTGCTCGGGAGTAAACACTTTGTGGTCGGTGTAAATGTGAAATTCGCTCGGGGTCAAATGAATTTGCGCGTTAATGTCGCTAACGTAAAACGAATCGCCGCTAAAGAAATCGTACCACCAACCTTCGTGCTGAAAATTCGGCGTGACGTCGGTATCCCAAACATTAAAATTACCGATAATCGTCGCGTTCATATCTTCGTTGTAAAGATGAATGCTGCGCCCGTAACTTCCTTGTTGAGCGTTAATATTTACGCCTGTGTAAGGCGAGTTAAAAGTCGAATACTCGTTTCGCAATTTAATTAACGCCGCAAACGTTTTGTAAAGATTTCTTCGCGAAAGTTCGTCGTAATAATTCCACAAAATCGGTTGCGGATCGGTTCTTCCGGGCGGGAAAGGTTGGTCGTAACCTAATTCCTCAAATTGCCAAATCATTTTCGGACCAGGATAAGTAAAGAAAAACGCCGCGACGAGTTTTTGCCGTTGCAAGCTAAGTTCCACGTTGCCTTGCAACGAATAATCCGGATTCGAAGAATTCCCGTATTCAAGCGTTTTCCACATCAGGCGGTCTTCGTCGTGGCTTTCCATAAGCGAAACAAGATTCGCTTGCGACCAACCTCTGTTGCCGTAATAAAGCCAACTGAAATCGGACGAACGTTGCGAGTCGTTCAACCATCCCATTGCGGATTGCGAATACGCCGTATTTCCGTTGCCCCAAAGCGATAAGCCGTAATTTGCGAGTTCGGTTTCTTCGGCGTTTTCGGAATAGTGTTCTAAAATCAAATACGCGTTTGGGTCGTATTCCCAAACTTTGCTTGCCATTCTTTCAATATTGTAAATTCTCGACGCGTCGTATTGATTCCACTGCGCGACGTCGTCGCCGGAATAAACTTGCGTAAAGCCCTTCGATAAATCGTAACGGTAGCCGTCAACGTGATATTCTTCAATCCAATAACGATTTACTCTATCGAGGAAATAGCGCGTATCTTCGCTTTCGTGATTCCAATCGTAACCTGGGCAAAACGGATGACGCGGGGTGGGATTCATCCAAGGATTTTCTGACGTTGGCGGACCGTAATTGCCGGAAGCGTAAAGACGAACAAACGGCGATTGTCCGAACGAATGATTGTAAACAACGTCAAGAATTACGGCAATGCCGCGCTGGTGGCATTCGTTAACCAACTCTTTTAACGTTTCTGCAGGTCCGTAATATTTATCGACGGCAAAGTAAAACGCCGGATTGTAGCCCCAACTGATATTTCCGTCAAACTCGTTAATAGGCATTAACTCAATTGCATTCACGCCGAGATTTTGCAAATAATCAAGTGTGTCTTTTATTGCGGTAAAAGTGTGTTCGGCAATAAAATCACGTATTAGAAGTTCGTAAACGACAAGTTTCGATTTGTCCGGACGTTGGTAATCGTCGTCTGTCCAATCAAAAGCCGGTTTGTCTGTTTCAAATATCGAAACATATTCTTTCGTTTTTCCGTTCGGATAAGGTTTTAGATTTGGGTAAGTTTCTTCTTCGATATAAACATCGTTCCAGCCGTCCAAAACTTTATCGGCGTACGGATCTCCAATCCTAATTTCGCCATCAACCAAATATTGAAAAGAATATTCCGTTTGCGGCGTAAGATTGTTTAACGTAATCCAGAAAAGCGTGGAATCCGTCGTAGGTTGATATTTGTGCATTAAATATTCTGGATAAACTTTCCAATCGGAACCGCCGAAATCGCCGATGACGTAAACAAAATCTTTATGCGGCGCGTAAAGCGCAAGCGTTACGGTTGTGTTGTCGTCGGAATAGTTTATTCCAGGCTTTGTTCCTTGCGGCGGCGCTTCGCTTGTTTGATCCGGGTTCACCACAATAAAAAATTTATTCGAATATTCGTTATCATTTTCATCAAGCGCGACAGCTTGAATTTCAAAAAGTCCGGTTCCGAAATCTTCCGCCGAAAAATTATAAAAAAGTTCGTCCAGCTCGGTAGAAGCGACTTGAATTCCGTTCACCGACAAACTCACGGAAGATAAATTTGCGCCGACCTCGACAACTTCAACCGTTATATCCAATTCTTCTTCATGATGTAAAAAAATCGGGGAGCGCTGCGCGTCGCCGAAAGAGTCGTCGATTTCCGGTTCTGAAAAAACAACGGTCAATCCGCCGCCGTAAATATCGGCGAAAATATCCGCTCCGCCGACGTCGCGACCTGTCGGACCTTCAGGCCCAGCGCTACGAAAAACAAAAGCTAACTTTTGAATATGTTCATTCGGGTCGGTTACGGAATAAAACTCGCGAGGATAACCGATTACGAGTTGATACAAATCCGTCCCGATTCTCGTTAATTTCGGTTGCGTGTTATCGTCGCCCCAAGTTCCGATTACGTGACGCCAGTCGTGGCTGTCAACGCTGTAATTCGTAATTACGCC
>WGAL01000021.1 GCA_015494845.1 Melioribacteraceae bacterium | reverse complement strand
GTTCTGAACTCCAATTTCGAATGGGAACCTGAACCGCCAGCCAATCAACGCGACGAAGCGTTTTTAATTCGCACGCGATTTGATTTCGACACGGCGGTAAATCTTTACCAACAATACAAAATGTTTGCGGAAGGATAATCCGATTTCAATAATCAAGGGAAGATGAAATGAAACTATTGATGGTTTACGCCGATTTATTCGGATATAAAACTACAAAAAAAGGTTGGGAAAACGCGCCGGATATCGACGAAGAAAAAGAGATAAACGATGCGCTTGTTGCGTTTATTCACCTTGAAAAAGAAGACGAAGAACGTTTGTCGCAAGTAGAAACGAAAATGATAAAACAAATAAAATGGGCGGCTCGCAAGAACGAAACGGATAAAATCGTTTTGCATTCTTTTGCGCATCTTTCGGAAAGCAAGGCGAATCCGGAATTGATAAAAGAACTTTTTGACAACGCCGAACAAAGATTGGTAAACGCCGGCTACGAGGTTTACCAAACGCCGTTCGGATATTTTCTCGATTTACATTTCAAAGCGCCAGGTCATTCTTTGGCGAGAATTTTTAAGGATATTTCTTAACTTAGTTTTCCAACCTTGAAGGTGCAAGCACCTTCAAGGTTGGGGATAAATTTTACTTGCCTTCAACATAATTTTTCAGAAGTTTCAAGCCGTCTTCAAAAGTTGGGCCAAGCATATTATCCGACCACAAACCGAGAATTCTTCCCATCGGATATTCCAAATCGCCGTCGTGACGCCAAGTTACAATCGTCGAGTCGCCTTTCTTTTTGAAAAACCAATATTCATCCACAACGGATTTTTTCGGAAAAATAAATTCCATCTTTGCGCGAATGGAATCGTAAGGGAAAACATTGGTAATCGTTAGTTTGCCTTTCCCGATTTGCTTGCTGTCCCATTCCCAACTTGAACCCACGAAATTTTCTTTTATTTCAATATTGCTTGTCATATTCGAATCAACGAGAAACCACGGGTTCCAATTTTCCCAGGTTCTTAAATCTGCAACGGCAAGAAAAACAGAATCTTGCGGCGCGTAAACCGAAACGGAACGTTCCACGGAATATTTATCGCTGAGCAAACCGGCAACGCCGAACAGAAGAATTAAAAATCCGGTAAACGATATTAAAAACCATTTGAAAAATGTTTTCATATTTAACTCACTTCCTTTGCGATTTCGCGTGTTTTAAAATTGTGGCCTCTTCGATTGTAACCAAACCGCCGCAATCGGCTTCTTCAAATATTTTCTCAACGTGCGGTAAAAATTCTTCTATCTTTTCAATCGAATCGACTATTTCGACAACAATCGGCAAATCGTCGGAAATTGCAAGAATTTTCGAAGTGTGAATCTGGCTGTTTCTTCCGAAGCCCATAAACCCTTTGTAAGCGGTAGCTCCGCGCAAATCCATTTTACGCGCATCGCGTATGATTTTTTCGTACACCGGCATGCCTTTTATTTTGTCGGAATCGCCGAGAAAAATCCTCAACAACTTTGCTTTTGTAAGATCTCCCATAATTTCACCTTGTAATTATGTAAGCGATTGCAACGGCAAGAATAGTAGTAAACAAATTTAAGAAAATATTAACAGTCGCGATAAAAAATTCGGCGTCTTGTAGTAAGGCAAATGTTTCGAACGAAAATGTGGAAAAAGTAGTGAAACCGCCGCAAAAACCGACCGCAAGCAACATTCTCCATTGCGGCGACAAAACGCCTTTTGCGTCAAGTCCGAAAATTATAAGACCCAAAATTAAACTACCGAGAAAATTAACCGTGAGCGTACCAATAGGGAGCGACATCGGAAATAATCTTTGAACCGAATACGCTGTAACGTAACGTAACGCCCCGCCAAATCCTGCACCAAGTCCGACAAGTAAAATATTGGTTAAATTCATTTTATACAACCGTTAAAAATTAAAAAGCGAAATTTAACTTAATTTTTTTTGTTGATAAAATTTCAAGAAGTAAAATTTGAATAATGTAAATGCTAATAAGGAACAATTTACGTGTGTCAGATAGTGACGAGTAACCAGTGACGTGTGACGAGTATGTCCCGTTGTCCCGTTCTGAAAAAGTTGATTAATAATAGCTTTTTCTTTGTTCTGAAAATTCTATCTGTTTGAAACCGAAAAAATTCAAAAATTACTTTGACGATAACGTAAAAAAAATTACATTGAACAATAGATTTGGTTAATCGCATTAAGGTGTGTTATGAGAT
>WGAL01000020.1 GCA_015494845.1 Melioribacteraceae bacterium | reverse complement strand
CGATTAATCGCGTCTCATTCTTTTATATTAATTTTTTGGGGACAACTCGCAAGTTGTCCCTACGTTTATTCCTTCGCCGTATTTGTTTATCGAGGACGAAATTCCTATTTAATTAAATTATCGCCTCTGATTTCATCAATATTTAATTTGAACGGTTTTGCAAAATTACTTCTTACCGTATGTTTTTCTTTCAAAACAATTGAATTATAGTAACCCATTTTTTCTCTCGGAAGAAGATGCTCTTGCAAATCAAACGCCGGATGCGGTTGCGCATCTACGTAAATAGCAATGTCAACGGCTTCTTGCAACGTCAAATTTGCGTCGTCCAAAGGCATATTCGCCAATAGCCAAGTCGCCATTTTATGCGGATGAGCCAATCCGGCGCCGCAGTTGTATGCTCTGTCGCCCCAAACCGGCGGATTGTCTTCGTCGCCTTGCCCGTTTGTTCCGTGACAATCGGCGCATTTTTCTTCGTATAGTTTTTTCCCGTTAAGATAATTTTCGTGAGTGGCTTTCTTAATCAATCCGATTGTCTTCTTGTTAATCCATTGTTTTGTGTAAAAATTATTAATCGGTTTTTTCGGATTCATCTTAATCGGAACGCCTTCGGAAAGCCAAGTAATGTAAGCCGCCATTGCGACGGATGCTTTCGTATCGATAATCGGACGCGTTCCGTTCATAGAGCGCATAAAACAATTGTTAATTCTGTCTTGCAATGTTTGAACCGTTTTTTCTCGCGGAGAATAAGCCGGAAAAGCGGCGGCTGTTCCAATGAACGTTCCGAGCGTTTTTGCTTTTCCTCCGTCAAAATGGCAATTCGTGCAAGTTAAATCGTCTCCGACAAAATCTTTCGTCAACGGATGGGTGTTTGTGTGCATAATAATGTCTTCGCCGAGTTTTACCATTTTTCCGAGTTCTCCGTCAGGATATTTTTGCGGCGGGTCTGGAATATTGGGGTTATCAAGCGAAACAATCGTAAGCCCCATAAATGCAAATACCAATAATAGAACGGCAATTTTTTTCATAATAAACCTCCTTTTTGGTTTAAATGGTTTGTTAATTCAGATAATTTCCCAGAAAAATATTATTTGTATAAAAAGATACGCATATACTAATTAATTACCAAGAGACTCGCCGCCCCCGCACAAAGAACCAAGAACAACAATCGTTTAGATTGCAATTAAGATAAGATAGTCTTAATTTTTCATACACAACAAAAAATTATTTGGAGTTAGCAATGGAATACAGAATTGAACGCGATACAATGGGCGAAGTTAAAGTTCCTGCCGATAAATATTACGGCGCACAAACCGCCCGTTCGTTAATGAATTTCAAAATCGGCGGCGAAAGATTTCCGCGCGAATTAATCAGAGCGTTGGGAATTTTGAAAAAAGCCGCAGCAATGGCAAACGAAGAACTCGGAATGCTTCCGAAAGAAAAAGCAGAGTTGATTATCAAAGCGGCGGACGAAGTAATTGAAGGGAAACTCGACGAACACTTTCCGCTCGTGGTTTGGCAAACGGGAAGCGGTACGCAAACAAATATGAATACGAACGAAGTTATCGCAAACCGCGCAATCGAGATGGCGGGCGGCGTTTTGGGAAGCAAAGACCCGATTCACCCGAACGACGACGTAAACAAAGCGCAATCGTCAAACGACACTTTTCCGACGGCAATGCACATCGCCGCTGTTGAGCAAATTACGCATCGCTTAATCCCGGCTATTACCGAATTGCGCGACGCGCTCGCCGAAAAAGCCGAAGAGTTTAAGGACATCGTAAAAATCGGGCGCACGCACTTGATGGACGCGGTCCCTTTAACTTTGGGACAAGAATTTTCCGGCTATGTTCAACAACTCACAAACGGTCTTGACCGCATAAACGGCGCGCTTCCAAGATTAAAACAACTTGCGCTCGGCGGAACCGCAGTCGGAACCGGCTTGAACACGCATCCCGATTTTGCGGAACTTGCCGCAAAGAAAATCTCGGAAATAACTGGGCTCGATTTTGAATCAGCGCCTAACAAATTTGAAGCGCTTGCCGCTCACGACGCAATTGTGGAAGCAAGCGGCGTAATGAAAACTCTTGCCGCCTCGCTTATGAAAATTGCCAACGACATTCGTTGGCTCGCTTCAGGCCCGCGTTGCGGAATAGGCGAAATAACTTTGCCTGCGAACGAGCCAGGAAGCTCGATTATGCCTGGAAAAGTTAATCCGACGCAAAGCGAAGCTATGACGATGGTTTGCGTTCAAGTTATGGGAAACGACGCCGCAATCAATTTTGCCGGCGCAAGCGGAAACTTCGAACTGAACGTTTTCAAACCAGTTCTTATTTACAATTTGTTGCAATCGATTAAACTTTTGGCGGACGCATCGGAAAGCTTCACGCGCAAGGCGGTTGTTGGAATTAAACCGAATAAAGAAAAAATCGATTACTACGTGCACAATTCGTTAAT
>WGAL01000019.1 GCA_015494845.1 Melioribacteraceae bacterium | reverse complement strand
GAAATTCCTTGCTTTTCCGCCAATTCGGGATTTTCTGAGATGAGGAAAAATTTCTTCCTGAAAATGAAATGGAAAATTCCTACGCCGGCGTAAACTATTGCCGCAGTTTCAATTGTTTTTAGTTTTACCCAGAGAATCGAACCGGTAAGAAGTTCTTTAATGTGTTCGGCTCCGTGCGGCGCTTTGTCGATTACCAAAATTGCCAAAGCGGCGGCAATTGCGTAAGTTAAACCGATAATCGCTTCTTGCGGAATTTTATTATTTCTGAACCGTGCAATGGAAAATACCGCCGCGCCGACAAACGTGAAAAGCAACGAAAACCAATAAGCGCCGGTTGTGCCAGGCATTATTCCAAATAAAAATCCGACCGTCGTTCCGAGCGCCGCAATTTGTGCAAGAGCCAAATCGACGAAAATTACTTTGCGCCGCAAAACGTGCAAACCGAGATACGAGTGAATTCCCACCAAAATAAGGCATTCGAAAAACGCCGGAGCCATTATATCCCAAATACTTAAATTCATTTTTTTCAAATCCTTCTAAATCTCTTACTTTTCGGAATACGCCTTTTTGCACGCTTCATTAATTTTCTTAATCCAGTAATCGGTAAGTTTGAACACATCTTCCGTGCCTGGCGCGCCGTTTACGTAAATCGGAAGAATAACCGGCACCGCGCCGACTCTCTCGCAAATGTTTTTCACTTTATTCTCGTCAAAATAGTTTGCCGCGATAACAATTCGAATATCATTTTCGCGCATTTTCGTTACAAGTTCTTCCACGTGCTTAGGCGAAGGCGGAATTCCCGTTTTCGGCTCGACATAACCGAGTATTTCAATTCCAAACAATTGCTTGAAGTACGCCCAATTTTTATGGTAAGTTACTACCTTTTTCCCTCTAAACGGCATCGCTTTCTTTAACCAACCGCCGAGGTAATCGATGAGTTTTTTCCCGCCGTAGCCGTTCTCGGTTAAAAATTCAATTAACTTTCCGGAATTGGCAAGTTTCGCGAGCAACTTGCCGCCCATCAATGCGAGTAATTTTTTCCCGAAAGTTCTCTCGTCAATTTGCTTTTCGAACTCTTCGAGATTTTTCCTGTAAAATTCCGCATTTTCAGGGTCGTTCTTCTCCAATCCGATTTCAATATTTTCCGCGATTACTTTAAAGTTCAGCGGATTTGTAGTAATATGCGGGTTCCCGTAAATATGCAAACCGCCTTCACTGCGGGAAAGGACTTCCGGTTTATCGAGCAAATCCAAACCTTGCGCGGCGGCGACGTAGCCAGGTTGTCCCGAGCGGATTTTCGGATTTTTCGACATATCGACAAGCGTCGGCGCCCAAAGCTCAAGGTCTAATCCTGTTGAAACGAAAACATCCGCTTTGCTTAACAATTCTGCAAAACTCGGCTTCGGACGAACAAAATGCGCATCTTGATTTTCTTTTACGATTGCGGTTACTTCAATTTTATCTTTTCCGATTTTTTTAGCAATATCGGCGTATGTGGTTAAAGTTGTTACAACAAACAATTTTTGCGGGAAAATCAATACGTTCAAATATATCAACGAAAGCAAAATCATCTTTTTCATTTTCATATCTCCTTAATATCTATCGTGTTTGTGTGGACCAACTGCAAAAACAACTTGCAAACGCGCGGTGTCGTTCTCAAACATTTTTTCGGGAACCGTGAAATTATTTTGCAGCCAATTATATTGAAATCTTAATTTTACCCAATGGCTTTGTTCCCAAGTAATGTAAGGCGATACTTGATACGCGAGTTTATCGCCGTTTTGTTCTTCAAAAGGTTGAGTGATGTCAAACCGAACGCCTGCGGTAATGAATTCGTTAAATTTATATTGCATATAAGCGTAGCCGCCAAGCGCTTTTATTCTGCCGAAATCCAATTTCTTATCGGCGAAATAAACTTCCGAGCGAAATTCAAACATATTGTAATGCGCTCTGTTTACCGGTTCCCAATTTATCGTTAAATCCGCGCCCGCTAGAAAAGTTGGATTATAACCTTTAGGATTTACTTCGGAAGAATTTTGTCCGTACATTCCGGTAAAACCGATTTCCAGATAAGTGTTTTCCGACAAATCGTAATAATTTTTCAGATGCGCCAAAACGGCGGGGAACGAAAACGCTTCGCCGGAGAAAAGTTGCTCGTTTTGTCCGTTTGTAATTTGAATTGTCAAATCGTTTGCGTCAGCCCAAGCCGGCGGAATAAACCAGTCAATCGAAATTCCGATTTGGTTTAATCCTTCCTACCCGAAAATTGTCGTAAGAGCAAGCGGAAAATCTACTTGGTCGAGAGCGTGAACGTGCCAACGGTTAATTACGCCGAATTGCTGACGGAATTTCCCTGCAGTAACGCTCACGCGAGGCAAAACATTCATCCAAGTAATATACGCCTCGCCCAAATCAATTCCGAACTGCCCGAATTCCAACGCGGCTTTCATTGTGCTAAACGGGTCAAGCGCGGAACTGAAATGCAAGCCAAGTCCGCGAAAAATAAATCCGTTGCGCAAAGCGTCGTTTAATTTATACTGACTGTATTGTGCGAACATATCGCCGGTTACGCTGATTTCAGGATTTATCGCTTGAAGCGAACGTTGTCCGCTTTTGAATACTTTTGTTTTCTTATTTTCTTTTTTTTCTTTTGCGGTTGCTTCCGCTTTTTCAATTAATTTACTTAATGCGTCTTCTTCGGCTTTCTTTTCCAGTATTTCCAAGCGTTTTTCTAATTGAATAATCTTCAACGAATCGGAATTTTGCGCCAAAACCGAAACGGAGAAGAAAAAAGAAAGCGCTACTATTAACGCGTTTCTCATCTTTTCCTCCAATGTTAAATTTTAATTTTTTCTGTTTAGAAGTAAAACCGGTTGGAACTAAACAGTTGGAGGCGATTTGTTATTTATTGAATTGACAAATTGCGAATTGAATTTTTCGGAAGGTAAAACTACTGAAGCGACTTCATAAAATTTTATTTGCGGAATAAGGTTTACAAATAAATTTACGTTTCCTGAAAGTTGATTTGTATTTAAAATGTAAGCGGGACAATCGTCGTGCTTACGAATATCGCTGTGGTTGTGCATCAACGGCGAAAGGGAAAGTTCCGCCGTTAAAATCAATGCAGAAAAGAGAAATATTGAACTAACTAATTTTTTCATAAACGAAAAATAAAAAATCAAAACGGAATTTGCTTGGAATAGTTAGTTGTATTCCGAGTCGTTTGTCCGCCACACCGTCCGTCATTGCGAGGAAGGATTCCGACGGTAGTCGGAAGACTGACGAAGCAATCTGTCGGAATGTAAGCAAAAGCCAAAACGGTTTAACAATTCCGCGCACGGCTCGGTAGATTGCCACGGAAATTGCAAAGCAATTTCCTCGCAATGACACGCGTTATTTAATTTTATTCGTCAT
>WGAL01000018.1 GCA_015494845.1 Melioribacteraceae bacterium | reverse complement strand
GCTCGTGAGCAAAAGCAAGGACGGCGAGATTCTCTCGCGCGCGCTTAAAAAATGGGGCTACAAAGTAATTCGCGGCTCAAGCCACATCGGCGGAAAAGAAGCGATTGAGTTGATGAAAAAATCGCTCGAAGACGGCTACTCGCTTTCCATAACGCCTGACGGACCGACAGGTCCGCGCGAAGAAATGAAAGCTGGCGCGACGGTTCTTGCAAAAAAAACCGGAACGCCGATAATCTTAACCGGAATTTGTTACAAAAAGAAAAGAGTTTTTAACAGTTGGGATAAATTCGAACTTCCGCGTTTTTTTAGCGAAGTTACCGTAAAATTTTCCGAACCGGTTTACGTTCCTTCCGATTTGGATTACGACCGAACTGACGCGCTGATTAAGGAATTAGGGAAGCGGTTGAGCGAGCTGAATAAATCGGCGGAGGAAAATTGCTGAAACTACTGAGAATATTGCTTTTGCCGTTTTCGTATTTGTTTGAGATAATAATTATCGCGAGAAATTTTTTCTACGATAAAAACATTTTCAAAGCGGAAAAAGTCGGCGTAAAAGTTTTTTCAATCGGGAATATTACGGTCGGCGGAACGGGGAAAACGCCGACGGTGATTTATCTTGTTAATTTGTTGAAGAAACTCGGACAAAAGCCCGGAATTTTAAGTCGAGGTTACGGAAGAAAATCTTCCGGCTTTCGCCTTGTTTATGACGGAAAAAGATTTCATTGCGATTCTTTCGAATGCGGCGACGAAATAGTTTTGGAAGCGCGCGCTTGCAACGTTCCCTCCGCCGTTTCGGAAAATCGCGTAATCGGCGCGAGGAAGTTGATTTCTGCGACCGGCATAAATTCGCTCGTTCTTGACGACGCTTTCCAGCATAGAAAAATCGCGCGCGATTTCGACATTGTTTTGCTCGACCAAAATTTTCTGGTTCATTCTAATTTTCTCGATAAACAATTGCTTCCAAGCGGAATTCTGCGCGAGCCGTTTGCTTCGCTAAAACGCGCATCCGTTGTAATTATTAACAGAAAATTTTCAGAAAGAAAAGAATTGCCGTTTAAAATTCAGCGGTTATTGGAAAGCAAAAAAGTGTTTTATGCGCATTACGAAACGGACGGATTTTTTGATGTAAAAACGTTAAAGCGATATGAACTTACCGATTTTATTGGACAAAAAAGTCTGGCTGTTTCGGGAATCGCAAAACCGGAATCGTTTTTCGCCACGCTTGAAACTCTCGGCGTTGAGATTACCGAAAAATTAATTTTCAAGGACCACAAAAATTACTCGAATAACGACGTTCAGTTAATAAGAAAAAAATTCTATTCCACGAACGCTTACTCTGTGATTGTTACGGAAAAAGACGCCGTTAAACTTGCGCGTTTTGCAAAAGAGTTGGACGATATTGATATTTATTTCTTGCGAATAAAAATCGCGCTGGAAAACGAGGACGAGTTTGTGAGAATGATTTCAGCAATGAGTAAATAATTCACGTCTTTGCTAACCCCGATGAAATCGGGGTGAAGCAATCTATCGAATATTCAGTGCGAGCTAACAATGCGACAGATTGTTGCGCTCTCCCGACAAGTCAGGATCGCTCGCAATGACTCGTTTTTTCTGTCTTTGTGAGACAATTCGCGTTAGCGAATTGGCGTGGCTCCTCCGCCTAAGGCGGAGCGGCGGACTATCGCGTCATACGCAGATTAGTTAAACCACATTTGTCTCGAACCATGTTCTCTGTGATTTTCTGATTTCCATGATTTGTTTCATAATTGACTTTTGCCTTTTAGTCTTTAACCTATTTGCCTATTTTTCATCATGCTAATCAAGTAATCATCCTAATCATGGTTCAAGACATTTGTCTTTGGTTATACAAACTTACAGATTGCCGCGTCGCTTCGCTCCTCGCAATGACGTAAAAAAATTACTACCTTGAAGGTGAATCACCTTCAAGGTAGCGGCAAGTTTCAATTACAAAATCTCTTCTATTTTTTCTACCGGTCGCCCGAGAATTACAATGTCTTCTTTAACGATAATCGGACGTTCGATTAAATCAGGGTATTTAATCATCAATTCGATAATTTGTTCTTGCGTGTATTTTTTGTTTTTGAAATCGAGTTCCTTGTATTCTTTGGCGCGTTTACGCAACAAATCTTGCGCTTTCATTCCCATTTTTCTGATAAACGTTTTCAGTTTGTTTTTCGAAAACGGCTTTTCGAAATAATTTACTTTTTCTACTTCAACGCCTTTTTCTTCAAGGAACTTAATTGCTTTTCTGCTCGTTGTGCAAGTCGGTTTGTAATAAACGGTTACTTTCATTTTATCCTCCCTTTATTTTATTGAATTGATGAACCTTATTATTTCCGGCGCGGAAAACAAAGGCAGTTCGCCTTCAAACTCTACTGTTTTGTTTGCGTCCCATTGTCTTTTTTCGGAATGCTTGTATTTATTTTTTCCAAGAACCGCAAATCGTCTTTCTTTAATAGAATTATCATCGTTGAAAACGAAAAACGCAATAATCATAGGCATTCCGGTACTATCGCTCCATTTTTCATACGATTTTACGGCACGTTCGTTTACAATCCATTTTGCTTTCCGTTTTCCTTTCCAATCGACGAGGATTTTTTTACCGTTGTATTCTATGATAATATCCGGCTTGTCGCGTCCGCTTTCCCAAACCTTTTCGTTGCGTCTGTCCTCGCCGAATGCTCTAAAATTAAAGCCCCATTGAACCAGCAAAT
>WGAL01000017.1 GCA_015494845.1 Melioribacteraceae bacterium | reverse complement strand
GGACAATGGTTTCTCGCTGTAATTAACAGCCCCGGCTGGAAAGTATCCGGCGTGACGATTGCCGGAATTCCCGGCGTTGTAATCGGCAACAACGGCGAAATTTCTTGGGTTCTTACAAACGTAATGGCGGACGATTCCGATTACTATTTGGAAAAAATCGATTCGAGCGGAACGAAATATTTACTCGACGGAACTTGGCGTGAACTCGAAATTTATTCGGATACAATTCGCGTAAAAGATTCGTCGGATATTATTTTAAGCGTTAAAAAAACGCATCGCGGTCCGATTGTTTCCGACGTTCATACGTTTAACAACGGATTTGCCGAAGCGATGAGTATGCGCTGGACGGCGCTTGACGCTACCCGCGAACTCGACGCGTTTTTGAAAATTAACAGAGCGCATAATTGGGACGAGTTTAAAAACGGCGTGCGTTATTTTTCCGCGCCCGGGCAAAATTTTGTTTACGCCGACAAGGAAGGCAACATCGGCTACATTTGCGGCGTTAAACTTCCCATTAGAAATACAAACGCGCCGACTTTTGTTTTCGACGGAACAACGAGCAAATCGGATTGGAAAGGTTTTGTGCCTTTTGAAGAACAACCGATGATGTTTAATCCGAAACAAGGATTTATCGCAACGGCTAACAATAAAACGATTAAAAATTATCCGTATCACATTTCCAATCTTTGGGAACCGCCCTCGAGAATCGAGCGGATAACCGAATTGTTGAAAAGCAAAGAAAAACACTCGGTTCAAGATTTCGAAAAATACCAAAACGATTTTGTTTCGCCTTACGCGCGCGAGTTAAGACCTTTTATTTTGAAAGCGTTTGAAAACGAAAAACCGCAATCGGAAAACGTTGCGCTTGCGCTTGAACTGATGAGAAATTGGGACGGCTCGATGCCGGCGATTTCCCAAACCGCCGCAATTTATTCCGAATTTTTTATGCGTCTTATTCGCAATACATTTAAAGATGAACTCGGCGAAGAAATTTTTAACGAATATATTTTTATCGCAAACGTTCCTTACCGTAAAATTCTTGAAATGATTTACGACGATAATCATCCTATTTGGGACGACGCAACTACTGAAAATATTAAAGAAACGCGCGACGATATTTTCCGCAAATCTTTTACGGAAGCGATTGCCGGATTGGAAGAGAAGTTCGGAAAAGACGCGTCCGCTTGGCAATGGGGAAAACTGCACACGATTTTATTCAAGCATCCGTTTCACGGCGCGTCTTCGCTTACGGACAAACTTTTCGACGTCGGCCCGTTTCCTATTGGCGGCGGCGGAACGACGGTTTTCAACACGGAATATAAATTCACAAAACCGTTTGCGAATATTTTAGGTCCGTCGATGCGCTACATTTACGATTTCTCAAATCCGGATGAATTTGAAATTGTTTTGCCGAACGGACAATCAGGCAATTTTATGAGCGATTTTTACAAAAATATGACGCTTTCGTGGTTAAACAGGAAATATTACAAAATAAATACTACTTTTGATTTTGCAAATAATGAAAATATTCACAAACTTGTTTTGGTCGCGGAATGAAAGTAATAGAACATCTTGAAAAAGCGAACGATACGCTAATCAGTTTTGAAATTATTCCGCCGAAAAGAGGCGGCAGTTTCAAGCAACTCATTTCGGTTCTTGACGATTTAGCAAAATACAATCCGCCGTTTATCGATATTACAAGCCACGCGGCGGAAGTAATTTACGAGGAAACTTCGAAAGGGGAAGTAAGAGTAAAAGTTAAACGCAAACGCCCCGGCACGCTTGGGATTTGCGCGCTAATTCAGCACAAATACAATATCGACGCCGTTCCGCACGTAATTTGCAACGGTTTCACAAAAGAGGAAACGGAAGATTTTCTAATCGAGTTGCATTATTTGGGAATTGAAAACGTGCTCGCAATCAAAGGCGACGACCAAGCGTATCAAAAGCCGTTGAGAATGGGAAGAAGCGTAAATCATTACGCAATCGATTTGGTTAAACAAATTAACGATATGAATCACGGAAAGTATCTCGAAGAAGACTTGCTCGACGCGCAACCGACGAACTTTTCAATCGGAATCGCCGGTTATCCTGAAAAGCATTTCGAAGCGCCGAATTTGAAAACCGATTTGATGTTTACCAAAAAGAAAGTTGAAGCGGGCGCGGATTACATTGTAACGCAAATGTTTTTCGACAATAAAAAATATTTCGATTACGTGGAAAAAGCGCGCGAAACCGGAATTGACGTTCCGGTAATTCCCGGCTTGAAAATTATTACGTCGAAAAGCCAATTAAAATCGATACCGCGCAATTTTTACATCGATATTCCCGACGAATTGATTGACGAAATTCTCGAAGCCGACGATAAGCACGTTTTGGAAATCGGCGCAAATTGGACGGCGAAGCAAGCCGAAGAATTGCTTAACGCGAAAGTTCC
>WGAL01000016.1 GCA_015494845.1 Melioribacteraceae bacterium | reverse complement strand
CGCAACCGACTTTGCCTGGAACAAACGCATTGATGAAAGACGACAATATTTCAATGATATTGGCTACCGGCAGTAACGCAATGGTTAAAGCCGCTTACAGCGCAGGCACGCCGGCTTTGGGCGTCGGTTCAGGGAACGTTCCTGCGTTTATTGAAAGAACAGCGGATGTTGAAAAAGCGGTAAAAGATATTATTGCAGGAACTACGTTTGATAACGGGACTTTGTGTTCGTCCGAACAATCTATGATTGTCGATAGACCTATCCGCGAACAAGTAATTCGAATTGCGAAAGACAATGGCGCGTATTTTATGAGCAACGAGGAAAAAGCGAAACTCGCGGCGGTTCTGGAAAGAAACGGAAGAGTAAACGCCGATTTGGTCGGTCAGTCCGCTGAATTTATCGCGGAATATTCCGGTTTTTCGGTTCCTAAAGGAACGAAAGTTTTAATTGCTTATTGCGACGAAGTCGGTCCGCAAGAACCGCTTTCGCGCGAAAAACTTTCGCCGGTTCTCGCTTTTTACACTGTGGACGGCTGGCTCGAAGGTTGCCACCGTTCGATTGAGGTTTTGAACTTCGGCGGACTCGGGCACACAATGGTAATTCATTCCAACGACAAAGATATTATTATGAAATTTGCGCTTGAAAAACCGGCGTTCAGAATTGTGGTGAATACTTTAAGTTCGCTTGGCGCAGTCGGTTCAACAACCGGCTTAATGCCTTCGCTAACTTTGGGTGTGGGAACTTGGGCAGGCTCAAGTATTTCGGAAAACGTTTCCGCAAAACACTTAATGAACATCAAAACGCTCGCGTTCGAAAACAATCCGGTAAATCAAGGACACGCAATTTCTTCTTACGACGAAAGATTGGGTTACAATCCGCCCAACGTCGGCGGCAGTTTCACAAATTCGATTGAAGATAAATTGCTTGCAAGAGCCGGAAATCCAACGGTTAATCCGTTCTTCTCGCCGTCGTCGGTCGGCAGCGCTCAACAAAACAAAGCTGCAACATCCGAGAAAAAATTAGGAAGCGGAATTTCCGAAACCGAAGTGCAAAGAATTATCCGCGAATTTAAAAATCAGCACGGCGCATAAAAATGCTGAGACAACAAGCAATCGTTAAAGAATTTTGTAAAAAACATAATCTCGGCGGTTCAGCGGAAATTCGTTTGTTAGATACTCTGTCGGAACTTGGCGAAGTAGCCAAAGAAATTCTGAAAGGAAGCGCTTACGGTTCGAAGCCGTTTGAACCTGGTGAAAACTTGGAAGGCGAAATGGGCGATTTGTTTTTTTCGTTGCTTACGCTTGCCAATGAATTAGGCGTTTCGCTCGACGTTGCTTTGGATAATGCATTGCGTAAATATGAAAGACGTTTGAAGAAAGGAAGCGCCGGTTCTGAAAGCGAGGAGAAATAATGAAAAGGGCGTTTGTCGGAATTCGCGAAAAGAAAATTGCGCGTAGAAAAAGTTTTTTGTCCGGCAAATCCATAAAGAGAAATAACATTCTCTTATTCTTGTCTTTGTTCCTTTTGATTTTTTTTCGTCCGGTTTTATCGCTTTTTATTTCAAACGGGAAACTAATTTTTAGTTCACTCCTTTCGCTTCTGATTATTACCGCCGTTTCCTCCCTCGATTTCGAAAAGAAAAAATTTATCCGTTTGACGTACGCAGGCTTTTTCACGTTGGTTCTTGTTTGGCTCGATTACTTTACCAAATCGCTTGATATTCGTTTGGGAAGTTTTTTCGCGCTGATAGTTTTTTTTGTTTACGTTACTTATTCTATGATTGTTCACGTTGCGAGACAAAAAGACGTTACGGCTACATTAATCTTGAATTCCATTAACAGTTACTTGTTGATGGGAATAATTTTTTCGATGTTTTTTTTATCCGTTGAAATATTTTACAATATTTTTTATTCAGATAAAATAATTCACACAATAAATTTCGGTTACACTCAAAAGCCAACGCTTTTCGATTTTATTTATTACGCTTTTATCACGATGACTACCGTCGGTTACGGCGAAATTACGCCTGCCGTTCCGATTACCAAAGCTCTTGCGATGCTTACCGCCGTAACTTCCCAATTATATCTTGCTATACTCCTGGCAATGTTGGTCAGTAAATTTTTAGCGAAAAAAAATTAAAGGAATATTATGAAAAGATTGGTTCTAATAATTTTATTTGTCTTTACCGTTAATGGTTTTTCACAAATTAAGTTCAGCGCAATTGCCGAAGGCGGCGCGTATTTTCCGATCGGGGCGTTTTCCGATACATACAAAACCGCAGGCTACGGCGGAAATTTGGTCTTGAATTTTATTTCCAATTCGTCGATGGAAATCGGAATAATAACGGGCTATTCGAGATACGAAGCTGACGAAGAGGAACTTAAAAAAATTCTTACCGAGCAAATTTCGTCGCAAGGAAAGGGCGACCTTGTCGATTTGAAATTGGAAGCGCCGTTGCAAATTTATCCGCTTGCGCTAAACGTGGTTTATATTTTGAAAGGCAGAAGATGGAAGCCGTTCTTTTCGTTTTCAGCAGGCTTGTTCTTTTACGATTTAACGGTAAAAGGGGAATTGACAATCGACGATGAAGAATATCAGTTGCCTGAAAGCGTGGAAAAGAAAAACAGCACGATGCTTGCTTTATCCGGCGGAACAAAATATAAGATTTCGCAAAAATTTTATTTAACGGGAACGTTGCGTTGGAGCATTCTGAATAACATCAGAAAGCTGGAAGTGGACAAAGACGAAAAAATAAAGAGCATCGATAAAACGGTTCAAACAATCGGCGTTTTGATTGGCGTGAATTATTACTTCTAAAAGCGGTTCGTGAATGAAAAACATACTGAAACTATTGAGGATAAAGCATTGGATTAAGAACCTTTTTGTGTTCGTTCCGCTTGTTTTTGCTCGCAAGTTTACCGAACCGCATTTACTTTTTAACGAAATTATCGCGTTCTTTTTATTCTGTTTTGCGGCATCTATTATTTATATTTTCAACGATATTCACGATGTTGAAAACGACCGCAAACATCCTGTTAAAAAATTCCGTCCGCTTGCTTCAGGCGCTCTTCCGGTAAGAACCGCAGTAATAACGGCGCTTGTTTTATTTATCGCCGGCTTGTTAGTAACACTAACTTCAAATCTCCCAAATGAAGTTTTTATAGCAATTCTCTCATATTTGGTTTTGAATTTCTTTTACACGTTAAAATTAAAGCGACTCGCAATTATCGATATTCTGACAATTTCCGCCGGTTACGTAATTCGAGTTTACGCCGGCGCGTTTGCAATCGGCGTTCCGGTTTCTCATTGGTTGATTGTTACGATTTTGTTTCTTTCACTATTCCTTGCCGCATTAAAACGCGGTTCCGAATTAAAAAGAATGGAAGGCGCAAGCGCAACACGTTCGGTTCTCGACGATTATTCCGAAAAACTTTTGAACAATATCATTACCGTTTCCACGACCGGCGTGATAATGAGTTATCTTTTGTATTCGATTTCGGATAAAGTTTACTTGCAATTCCATTCGTATAATTTTCTCATTACCTCTATTTTTGTGATTTACGGAATTTTCCGCGTTTTGTTTTTATTTTATAAGGAAAACAAAGGCGAGGACGCTTTCGAGCTTATTCTACGCGACGTTCCGTCGTTGATTAATTTGTTTCTCTACGGCATTTCGGTTTTTGTGTTGATTTACAGGTAATTTTGATTTCTTCATCTCACACCTACTTTCGAGAGTAGAGTATAAGTGCCTGTCATTGCGAGGAGACTTTCGACGCAGTCGAAAGACGACGCGGCAATCTGCCACATTGTAAGCCAACACTGAATATTCGACAGTCCGCCCAGCGGAGACACGCTAATCCCGACTTGTCGGGATTAGCTCGCAAAGACGTTTTTTGAATGACTTTTTGATTCTAAAACCCGTTCGAAATTCCGAAATGAATTTTGCCTTGCGAGAAGCCGTCGCCTTGCGCCAATGCGAAACTTACTTTCATTACGCCGATGCCTGTCGAAAAACTTATTCCTCCTCCGTAACCGAAAGTGAATTTTTCAAACAAATCGCTGTTTTGTTTTTTAAGAATATCATTGTAATAATATCCGGAATCAAAGAAAGCAAAGAGAAACGATTGCGACGAAAGCAAAAAGCGGTATTCAAGATTTGACCACGCGACAACGTTCCCTGAAAAAATATCTTCGTTAAAGCCGCGCAAAGTATTCGTTCCGCCGAATCGGTAAAGGTCGCTTATTTCAAGCAAATTTCCTACTACGTTACGGAAATGCAATCCAAGCGCGGCAATGTTGTTTTTATATATTCTCAAAAATCCCAGCGCATCGGTTTCTATTCTGTATTGATTGTCTTTTGCGTTTCCGGTTTCAGTGTCCGTTACAATATTTTTCAAACTGTATTTTAGCGTCAAATTAATTAAGTAGCCGTAAGTGGGAATGAAAATGTCGTCGCGCGTGTCGTAATAAAAACTGACGCCGCTTGTGTTAAATACGGAATGATTTAACGTCGCCGTAAATCCGCCGAGAGGAATTGTTTCTTCGTATGAATAAAGCAGAGACGCTTTTAACTTTGCCGTCGCAAGGTATTCGAACGCCGCGCCGTATTTCCTTTGAATGTAAGTGGTGTCTTGTTTGCGTTGCGTAACGTTAAGTTTCAAATTGACCGGAAAAGAAAATAGCCACGGCTCTTTGTAATTAACGTTAAAGTATTGCGAGAATCTGTCTAATTTTTTCCACTCGAAACCGAAAGCGCGTTCCGTACCGAAAATATTGCGTAAATCGATTTTAGCGTAACCGGTAAAGT
>WGAL01000015.1 GCA_015494845.1 Melioribacteraceae bacterium | reverse complement strand
TTTAGATTGTCTGACATAATTATAATAAGCAACCACTGTCGGATAATTAGTTACAAATCCGTCAAAATCTCCTTCATTCAAAAATTTTCTAATAAATTCGTCTTGGTCGATTGTCCAAGTAATTACCAATCTTCCTTCGTTGTGCATTTCCGAAACAACTGCGTCTTGCGTTCCCAAAGTCCAGCGCGGTCCCCAAACATAAGCGTTTGCGATTCTTACTTGCTCGGGCGAAAGTTCGCACAGCGACAAAATGTTTTCGTGGTTCGGATAATTAATAAAATTCTCGTATTTATCTTCCGCGGGCAAACCGATAACTATTTTCAAATCGCGCCCTTCAGCTTCGGCGCGCTGTAAAATTTCTTGTTGGATTGGAATAACATAAGGCATTGCGTTTCTCGAGGATTTCATATCGAGCCAAACAAACCGCAAGTTCGTATGTTCCAAAACAAACTCGAGCGCGTCTTTCAATGTCGGAATTTTTTCGCCGTTTACCAAAACGAGAAAAGTTTGAATTTGCGGGAAAGTAAATTCTTCAATCGGTCCCCAAATCGGCGGTTCTTGAACGAGCCGCAAATTTATGTCCGAATCGTGATAAAGAAATGGAACGTTATCCTTGCTCAGTTTCACGTCGATTTCAATTCCGTTTGCGCCGAGTTGTTCGGCAAGCGCGATCATTTCAATTGAGTTCTCGGATACGCCAATGTAATCCGAATTACGAACGCCGCCGCGGTGCGCAACAATTAAGAAATTTGAGTTTCGCGCTTCGTCGCTAATTTCACGCGCAAATTTTAATTTTAGTTTTTCCGAATTAATCGCACTCCCGTAGGAATAAGAGCCGTCCAAAACAATATCGCTATTTCCGGCAAGCAATTTATTTACATCGTCTTTTGAAATTTTCAATCGCGTTAAGCCTGATTCCACATTCCGCATATGCCGCCAAACGCCTTCAAGCAAAATTTCGCCGTTTTTCTCTCCGGCATCTAATACGAAATAAGTTCCGTCCTTTTTCCCGTAAAAAATCAATTTCTCGCCTTTCCAAACAACCGCAACTTGCTGACCAAAATTTTCCTTTCCCTCGACAATCGAATAAATTCCTTCCATTTTTGTTTTTAAGCTGTCGGCAAGCGGAAGCGTCCCGTCAAGAATCGAACCGTCGGGATATTGCGGTTCCGGAACTTCAATAATATTGCAAGCAAAAACAATTAGCGCAAGCGTAAAAAATAAGATTAATTTTTTCATAAGACGAACCCCACAAAAACTTCGGGCACAAAGAAAAATCTATCCCACGAAGGAAACACCGCCCACGCGGGCCAATAAATTTTAGAGTGATTAAATCTTACGCCGAGCGTCATAAAATTATCTTTCCAAACCGGTTGTTCAATAAAGACAGAAAAATTCAAAGCGTTCAAAAAATTCTTTTTCGATGTAGTAATAATATCGCCGGCTTTCTGTTTTAGCGATGTAATAAAATCAGCGTCAAACAAAAAAGTTACCGTAAATTTTTCAAATTTTATTCCGAGCGAAGCCCGGGCGGAAGCGTCCCACGCGTTTACTTTCGAATCAAATCCGAACTGATGCAATTGACCGAACCAAAAAGCGAAATTGGCATTTAGTCCAAGGGAAACTTTGCCGAAATCGTAATTCCACTGAACGCCAGGCTTGAAATAATAAGTAATTATGTTCGTGCTTACTTCTCCGGTTAAGTGAAAATTTTCCGGCAAACCATACTTTGCGTGATAAGTAAACAACGGCGCGTAAATCCAAGAACTCGTAGATTCAATTTGTTCTTCGGGAAGTTTCGCCAGCGCTACGGAAAACTCGTGTTTGTATTCCTTGAACTGCAATACGGAAGGATAAAAAAACGAACCGCGCGCGATATCTAAATTTTGTGAGTAAAATAAACTTGCAGTAAAAAATGTTAACAAGAAAAATATTATTCGATTAAATTTCATAATTCAAATATAGAAAAATTTGTTATAATCGATTTTACGTAATGTTTCGTTGGTCGTTCTCAAAAATTCCCCTCTTGAGAGGGGTGGCTTCCGACATAGCGTTGCGAAATCGAAAAACGTGGCGTGGATAAAATCTAAAATTCGTTATACTTTGTAAATCAAATTATGATAAAAAAATTTCT
>WGAL01000014.1 GCA_015494845.1 Melioribacteraceae bacterium | reverse complement strand
TTTTTCTCTTCGTTTTTGAACGCGATAATCAAACTTATCTTTTTTGAAACCGGTTCTGAAACGGTTCTCTTTTCATTCCATTTAAATAAAAAGATAAGTAAATTTATTATGATAAAATAAAACGTTAAAGCAAAAATTGTTAGTATTAAGGAGGTTACAAAATCCATGAAGTTCTTTACTGTTATTCTCGTTGTTTTATTGACGCAATATAATCTTTTGGCGCAAGATTTTCATAAACTATTTGAAAAGCGCGGCGAAGTAATATTAAAAATTAAAGTTGAAAATAAATCGGATGTTCAACGTTTGAGTAAAATTTTGTCCGTTGATAAAGTGAAAGACGGTGAAGTTGTTGCTTACGCAAACGAAAAAGAGTTCTTCAAATTTTTACAAACCGGCTACGATTACGAAGTTGTTCCAAAGAAAATCACAAAAGTAAAAATGGCGCACAGCGTAAAAGACGCGCTCGATTGGGACAGTTATCCAACTTATGAAACTTACGTTCAATTGATGTATAACTTCGAAAGCAGCTATCCGAATTTATGCAGAATTTATGACGCGGGAACATCGGTTCAAGGGCGTCATCTTTTGTTTGCCGTAATTTCCGATAACGTTCACCAGCGCGAGCCGGAACCGCAATTTATGTACACTTCCACGATGCACGGCGACGAAACTACCGGCTACATTTTAATGCTTCATTTAATCGATTACCTTTTGAGCAATTACAGAAGCAGTTCCGAAGTTCGTAATCTTGTAAACAATATGGAAATTTGGATAAATCCGCTTGCAAATCCAGATGGAACTTATCATGGTGGAAATGACAACGTTTGGAACTCAATGCGCTACAACGCAAATTGGGTCGATTTGAACCGCAATTTCCCAGACCCGGAAGACGGTCCGCATCCTGACGGCGAAAGTTATCAACCGGAAACGCAAGCGATGATGACGCTCGCCGAAAACAATAATTTTGTGATGTCGGCTAACTTCCACGGTGGCGCGGAAGTTGTAAATTATCCTTGGGATACTTGGATTCGTCGCCACGCGGACGATAATTGGTGGCAATTCGTTTCGCGCGAATACGCCGATTCCACGCACGCTCACAGTCCGAGCGGATATATGACCGACCTTAACGACGGAATAACAAACGGTTATGATTGGTACACAATCGCAGGCGGAAGACAAGATTATATGAATTATTTTCGTCACTGTCGCGAATGCACAATTGAGCTTTCCAGCATAAAAACTTTGCCGGAAGACGAACTCCTCGACCATTGGGAATACAATCGCGTTTCATTCTTGCATTATATGAAACAAGCGTTGTACGGAATTCAAGGCATTGTTTCGGATTCCGCAACGGGGCGACATCTTGCCGCAAAAATTACAATCGTCGGACACGACCACGACAGTTCGCAAGTTTACTCCGATACGACAGGCAGATTTAGCCGTCCGATTTACACGGGAACTTACACGGTGAAATTCGAAGCACCGAATTACATTACAAAAACGATTGAGGTTGAAGTAAATAATTTTGAGACAACTTGGCTCGATGTAAAATTGGTAAATCCTAATGACGTTGCCGACGAAAATAATTTGCCTACGGAATTTTCGTTAAAACAAAATTATCCGAACCCGTTTAACCCGACAACTAACATCACATACGTCATTGCGAACCCCGATGTAATCGGGGTGAAGCAATCTACCGGAAATTCAGCTAATACTAACAATGCGACAGATTGCCACGCTCCACTGCGTTCCGCTCGCAATGACGCGGTTAATGTTTCATTAAAAATTTACGATGCGCTCGGGCGAGAAGTTGCAACGCTTGTGAACGAAAAACAAACGCCTGGCGAATATTCGGTTCGGTTTAATGCAAGAAAACTTCCGAGCGGAGTTTATTTTTACACATTGCGAGCCGAGAATTTCGTACAAACGCGAAAAATGATTTTGATGAAGTAATTTATTGGAACAAAATTCCAATAATGTTATAAAATAACTTTTAACAAAAAGGCGTAACTGAATGAGTTATTACGATAGAGATTATTATAGACCAACCGGTTTCGGCGGATTTAGTTTTTTCCCGCCGGTGATAAAAAATTTGTTGATAATAAATGTAGTTGTGTTCTTTCTTCAACAAATTTTTAATAATGTTTCTTTTGGCGGAGTCCCCGGTTGGTATATTATCAACAGATATTTCGCGCTTAACCCGATTATCGGTTTCGATAGATTCGGCGAGCCGTATAATTTCCAAATTTGGCAATTGATTACTTACCAATTCTTGCACGGAAGTTTCGGGCACATCTTTTACAATATGCTGATGTTGTGGATGTTCGGAATGGAAATTGAAAATATATGGGGCTCGCGCAAATTTTTGATGTTCTATTTGATTTCCGGAATTGGCGCAGGATTAACTCAAATTTTGTTAGCGCCAATTTTAACCGGCGCGCTCGCTCCCACAATCGGCGCGTCCGGCGCGGTATTCGGCGTGATGATTGCGTTCGGGATGATGTTTCCGAACCGTTACATTTTTATTTATTTCCTCATTCCGTTGAAAGCTAAATATTTAATCGCCTTCCTTGTTCTAATTGAATTGATGTCCGTCGGCGGATTTAGTTTTGTGGCGCATTTGGCGCACGTAGGCGGCGCTGTAACCGCAGCAATTTTTATCTTGCTCGACAGACGCTACCATTTCACTTTTAACGGCATTTACGATTTCTTTGCTTCATTAAATAAGCCGCGTCCGAAAAGAAGAACGACGAGAAGACCGAAAACAACTTTTCGCAAGCCGTATTCCGTAAACGACGACGATATTCAAGAAGCGCAATTTTACGATATTACGGACAACGCAAGCGAAGATGAAATTTCCCAGGAAGTAATTGACGCAATTCTCGATAAAATTTCCCGCGGCGGCTACCAGAGTTTAACCGACGAGGAAAAAAGGATTCTCTTCGAGGCGAGTAAGAAAAAGAAGTATTAAAGTTCTTGGTGCGTGGTTCTTTGTTTTTGGTTGTGTAAGTAAAAAAACAAACGTCATTGCGAGGAGTGAAGCGACGCGGCAATCTGCATAATATTTAGCAAGAGTTTATTTAACCAACATTTCGCCGGCTATTGCTATGGCTATTCCGAGAATTGCGGACATTACAGTTATCGGCAAAATCGCTTTTTTATCTTTTGGCGCAATAAGTAAAAGAATCGGAACGGCGGAAATTTCCGCGATTATCAAACCTTTTAGCCAAGGTGCTATATCCCAAGAAACATACGGAATAATCAATCCGAGAACAACCCAATGCGCAAAAGCGGATAGATTAGCAGACTTCTCCATTTTTTGAATTATCATCGGAATAACGTCTATTATTCCGGCAATTATTCCGATACCGAGCGCAATTAAAATTCCGTTCATTTTTCTTCCTTATTTCAAATGCCGATTTTTAATATTTCATTCCACTCCGTTGTGTAACGAGGCGAAAGTGAATTGTTTCTTATTCGCCAAGTTTCGGAAGGCGAAACCGAAGCGACGCGCAACGTGTTTTTACCGTAGCGCACGTTAATTTTTTCCATAATGCGCATAATTCTTTCGGATTTGCGAAAGTCGTAATCGTAAAATAAATTGGGCTGAATATTGTTTTTGCTTTCGATGCCTGTTACAAGAACGCCGGCGCGTTTGTATTCAAAATTCGGTCGGAAAATTTTCCGTAACGCCAAATTGGCGTATTTCACAATCTCGAAAGTGTCGGATGTCGCGACGGGCAAAGCCAACGTTTGACTGTTCCGGTATTGCGGCAAATCTTCTCTGTGTTTGTTTGTTCTAATAAAAACCGTAACAAAAGAAGCGACGGAATTTTGTTTACGTAAATTTTCGGCGCAGTTCGACGCAAAAGTTGCGACAGCCGTTTGCAGTATGTCAAAGTCCGACGTTGTGCGTCCGAACGTGCGAGTCGTGGAAATCGATTTTTTCGGAACGTACAAGTCGTCAAGGTTAATTTCATTAAATCCTTTCAATTCGCGCAACGTTTTCAGTCCGGAAATTGTCATTTTGCTTTTTACCCAATCTTCCGAAAGCGCAACAAAATCGTGCGCCGTCGCTATTCCGTAAGATTTTAACATTGCGGCGAAGCGTCTGCCGACGCCCCAAATATCTTCCACTGGCGTAAGTTTAAGCGCTTCGGTTATTTCTTGCGGTGAATACAGCGTGCACACGTTGTTGTATTTCTTTATCTTTTTTGCGAGATGATTGGCGACTTTCGCGAGCGTGCGCGTTTTTGCGATTCCGATTCCGACAGGCAAACCCAAATTTCGCCGAATTGTTTTCTTTATTTTTTCGCCGAGTTCAACATATTCTTGAGGATTGTCAATGTCGGGAAAACTTAAAAACGCTTCGTCAATGGAATATATTTCCATTTCTTCGGAAAAAGTCCGCAAAGTATCGTGCATTCGTTGGCTCATATCGCCGTAGAGCGGAAAGTTTGCGCTGTAAATTTTTACGTCGTGTTTTTTGAACAGATTTTCCAATTGGAAAGCCGGTTCGCCCATTTTAATTCCGAGCGCTTTTGCCTCGTTTGAACGCGAAATAACGCAACCGTCATTGTTGCTTAAAACGACGACCGGTTTTCCGTTTAATTTCGGATTGAAAACTCTTTCGCAACTAACGTAAAAATTATTTCCGTCAACAAGCGCAAACATTTGAATTTATTAGATTTTAATAAAGAAAGGTAGGAATTTACTTCGTAAAAATCATTTTCTTAACGACGGTTTGATTTGCCGATTTTACTCTTAATAAATAAATGCCGGAAGGTAAATCTTTTGCGTCAAAATCGTATTTGTAAACGCCTCGCGTGAGCGTTCCGTCGTGGAATACCTGAATTTCTTTTCCGACCAAATCGTAAATCCCGATTTTGAAATAACCTGGAATAATTACTTCCACAGTAAAACTTGTGGACGGATTAAACGGATTGGGATAATTTTGCTCCACGATAAAATCGTTTATTTTGGCTTTCCCGACTTTTATTTGCGGCGAAAAGATAACCTCGCCGTTTTTATCGTATTGTTTTACGCGGTAAAAAAGCACGCCTTCTCTTTCCGTGTTGTAATCTTCGTAATAATAACGTTTGCCGGTTTCAGGATTTTCAACGGAATAAATTTCGGTAAAATCGCCGAAGCTTTCCGATTTTTCAAGAACGAACCGGGCGACGTCCTCGTCTTTTTCATTGTAAAATTCAACGGTCGTAAACGCCGAACCGATAGAAACGTTTATTTGCGGCGGCGAAATCAAAACGGGGAAATCGTCTTGTTTCAAAAAACAATTTCGCATATCGAAGGAAACGCCGCGAATGGAATCGATTTCGTAGTAATTGCCGAAATCCAAATTCAGAACTTGGCGCGTTTCTTCGCTATCCTTGATTTTCAAGCTTATTTCACGGACGTAAAAATCTTCCGCCGAATTATTTACAAAGCCAAATGCAATCGAATCCGACGGGAGCGAGAACAATTCCTTGCTTGCGATTTTGTTTTCATTTACAAACAATTCCGCTTGGTAGTTGTTAACGCGCACTTCGGTTTGATACCACGCATTCGGCGAAATAAAACAATCTTTTTCGACTTGCGTATTTTCGCCGTTGTTAAAAGTCAAAATCCTGAACGGGTTGATTCTTAATCCGCACAAGGTGTCAGAAGTCGCCAGTTCGTAAATAGAAAAATTGAACGCGGAATCGTTGTTTGTCTTAAACCAAAATGAAATTGTAAAACCGTCGTTTTGAGGAATCTTTTTATAAATCATGAAAGATGATTTTTTTTGCAGCGCGAGCGAATTCTTTTTCGTAGCCGAAACGCGATAAGTTTTAAGCACGGCGGGCGTTAAATATTTGCCATCCTCGTTTACTTCGAAAGAGGAAATTCGATAAATCTTTTGCGAACCTTCAAACAAACTTACCGTAAAATTCAATTCGTCGTCAAACGCTGCATTAACCGGAATGATAATCAGCGTTTTTTGCGAATTGATTTTGCCGAAAACGGAATCGGATATCGATAAATAATATTCGTCGAATTTCTTTTGCAAGGGAAGGGAAGCGGAAATGTATTCATTTTTAATAATTGCGGAATCGCCGAAAATAATTTCGCTTGCATTGATTGAAATTAATGCGGAATCGGAAGAAGACGAATTAATTAATATAGCGCAGTAGATATATGATTTTCCGCCTTCGGGAACGTAATCGGGCATGTGCGCTTCAAAATGGACTTCGCTTTGCTGCGCTTGAATTACGGTTCCGAGAAAGAAAAAAATAGTAAAAATTATTCTATAA
>WGAL01000013.1 GCA_015494845.1 Melioribacteraceae bacterium | reverse complement strand
GCGGGTACGTTTACGCACGGACTTGCGGAATTTGCCGTAACCGATTGGCGTTTGTACGACAACGTTTACACGGAAAGATATATGGACAAACCCTCCGAAAATCCCGAAGGATACGATTACGGCTCGGTTATGACGCACGCGAATAAACTGAAAGGGGAATTGCGCATTACGGCAGGAAATATGGATGATAACGTGCATTACCAAAACACTTTGCAATTGATTGACAAACTCGAAAATCTCGGAAAAGATTTTGAGTTGATGATTTACACTAACGAACGCCACGGTTACAGAATGAAGTGGCTGCACGCCGCAAAAAACAACGTGGATTTTTGGAAGCGAAGTTTTGGTTTAAAAGTCTTGAACCATGATTAAAATGATTAAGAGATTAGCATGATTAATCACATAATCAGGGAAGTCTTGGTTCGAGACAAGGAAAATAAATAATTTGCGTCATTGCGAGTCCCGATTTATCGGGGCGCGGCAATCTATCGAGTATTCAGCTTTGGCTTACAATTTGACAGTCCGCCGCGGCGGAGCTTCGTCGCTTACGCTTCTCGCAATGACTATTTTATTACTAACTGCACACCATAATATGCAAATAGTAATACTTTTTGCATAGTATAATTGGCATTTAGTAATACTTTTTGTATAGTATGATTGACAATTAGTTTTATTTTAATAAGAAATATTTTGGAAGGAAATAAAATGAAAAACAAAATATTAGCGATAATATTGGGCGGAATTCTTCTTTCGGCTTGCAGTTCGATAAAACTCGAGCCAGTGGATTTTTCCTGGCCTATTGAAAACGTATTGGAAATACGCGGCGATTTCAACGTAACAAGCGTGCGCTACGCTATTTCGCTTAATCTGCGCAAGGTGTTTGAAACGGAAGAAATGATAAAGAACAACGCGCCGCTTGCAAGTCAAGTTAGAATTATCAGAAATCGCGACGGATATTATTTTATTACCGCAAACAAATTCAAGAACGTTTACGTTTTTAAGCCGGAAGAAAAATATCTGGTTCTGTTTAAGAAAATTGAAATAAACGAAAAGGGAATTGAAAATCCGGCGTTTAATCAACGCGGTTCTTACATTGAACTTATTAGCGATAACGGAAAGAAAAAATACAAACTCACGCAAGACGGTTTAATTTAGAAAGGAAAACGAAATGAAATATACGAGAATGCTGATTTTATTGTTCTTGGCGACATTCGTCGTTACGAACGCACAATCCGATTACGAATATGTGCAAAATTTTAAGAAGGAAGCGGCAAGTTTGAAGTCCCAAATAAGCAATGCCAAAATGCTTGCTGAGATTGGGAAAATCAGGCAAAAAATTAACGCGTTCGAAAAGAAATATTATGCTCACAGAGAGTTCTTGAACAAGGCGGTTTATCCTCAAACTTACGAAGGAATTTTAACCGACTTAAACAATGCGCTTGACGAACGTTCGAGAATGCTTTCCAAACTCGACGAAGCAAATGCGGAGATAAAGAAATTAAATTCGTATTTGGAAAAACTTTCACAAAATTACATGTCGGTTCTAAGCGAATTACAAGAGATGAAATCGAACGCGGCGAGCGAAAAGGAAAAACTCGCCGAATACAAAAAGCGCATAGAATATTTGAAGCAAAATATTGCCGCACGCGATTCGATTATTTCGGAAACGTTGGGCAAACTTCTTGCAATAAACGAAAGAGAAGTAGCCGGCGGTTCTGAAAACGACATTGTCGGGAAGACGCTGAAAATTAAGGACAAAAACTTTCTTAAACATCTCAAACGTTTAATTTCCGATAATATCGAATACTTGAAATATGCGGATGTTAGTTCCGATGAAATTTTTTCAATTTACGACGAGCAGAAAAAACTGAATGAAAATCTCCAAAGGTTGAACGGCGAAAATCTGAAAATTTTGTTGAAAAACGAAACCGCAAAAGCCGATTTAACCGAAGTTAAAATGCTAAGCGACGCTTGGGGAAACGAAATAGAAAGAAAAATTACCGCGGCGATTGGAAAGGATTTCGCTCAATTCGGTATTGCTCTTAATGATTCAAGCGACGTTCAAACGCTTTACAATTCGCTTTTGGATTACGCGGAAAAGGAGAGCATAAAGGCAGGCAACCAATACGAGAGAAAACATAAATTCAAAACTTTCTCCGAATCCGCTTGGAACGGCGTATTTAAGCGCAAGTGGTTGCCTGGACTTTTGCAAAAAGGCTTGATGACAAACGAGCAAGTTGAAACCGTTGATTTGCTTGTGGAAGATTGGGGTAAGCGCGTTGAAAAAAGTCCGCCTTATGTGCTTTACATTTTGGTTTCTGTAATTGTAATTTTTATTACAGTTTATGTTGCGGCAAAAGGGAAGAAAAGTAAGTATTTGAGAAAAGCCGTTGCGCAAAAGAAAAAGAACGAATACGACAAAGCCAAACGCGAAAGGGAAATTGAAAAATACCGCGAAAAGATGAAGAAGGAAGAGTAAGCAAAACTTTTTTGTCTCTAACCTTGAAGGCGCTCGCGCCTTCAAGGTTGTAAAATAATTACAAAGTAGAAATTACTGTCTCAGCAAGATTTTCATACAAGAAAACCATTTCCGCAACTTTCCCAAAATCGTAAAATTCAAGATTTGAGGGATTTACATCAACAATTTCAAAATTGTTCTTATCGATAACCGCGGAAAAATCGCCGTCGGATATTTCTACGAGATTTTCCGAAAATTTCGCTTCGAGCGTTTTGCCTTCGCTCTTAAATTTCAAAACGTTTCCAGATAAATAATAACAATTATCTTCGGCGTTAAAACTTTCTTCCGTTAAATAAAATTTCGGCTTTGTTTTGTACGGCGCGCCTGCCGTAGGACAAAACGTATTGCAGTTTCCGCACTCGTTGCAAAAATCGCCTATATTGATAATTTGCGTAGCTTGTTCGGTGCGGAAAGTCTTCCGCTCAACAATTTCGGTTTTGCCGGCAACAAAACGGACTACCGGATACTTGATTTCAAACGGCTTGGCGTCAATCGAAATGTTAGCGAGGTTCGGACAAACGGTAACGCAAACGTCGCAAATGTCGCTACAGTAAAGGCAGCGTGACGCTTCTTCCTTCGCTTGTTCTTCGCTTAAAGTGGGATGAACCATTTCAAAACTTGTTCGTAATTCAAGCGGAATTACAGGCAGTTGCACGCCGTAAACTCTTCGCGACGCTTTTACTCTTTGTTCCGCGCGCGTGAATTTTTTCTCCTTATTCGTCGTAAGATTTAATTTTTGTCCAAAACGTTCGGCGATAATTTTAGCTGCTTTTTGTCCGTCGGCAATTGCGTTAATTAACGAATCCGCGCCGCGCACAGCATCGCCGCCGGCAAAAACATTTTCGATTTGCGTTTCGTTTGTCGCCGGGTCAATTTGCATCGAAGGAAGCGGGAAGAAATCGGCGACGGTATCTTGTC
>WGAL01000012.1 GCA_015494845.1 Melioribacteraceae bacterium | reverse complement strand
GTAGAATTCAACTTTTCCGCAAAACTCTCTTTTGCATATTCCATTAATGCGGAATGAAACGCGCCGCTAACGACAAGTTCTTTCGCGATTTTCGCGCCGGCTTCTTTTGCAAGTTTCATTGCTTCGTAAACAGCGTCTGGTTCGCCTGAAATTACAATTTGTCCCGGCGAATTAAAATTAGCGCACTGCACAATGCCTTTCGTCGACGCTTTATCGCACGCTTCTTGCAATTTTTCTTCAGAAAGTCCGATTATTGCCGCCATTGTTCCTTTTTTGATTTTTCCCGCTTCGAGCATCGCTTTTCCGCGTGCGCGAACAAGCGTAAGAGCATCTTCAAAAGAAAGCGCGCCAGCAGCGTAAAGCGCGGAAAACTCGCCGAGCGAATGTCCCGCAGCCGCGTCAAAGCTTTTTTGTCCGAGCAAATTAAACAAAACGGCGCTGTGCAAAAACAAAGCCGGTTGCGTTATGTCGGTTTGTTTCAGCTCTTCCATCGGCCCATTAAACATCAAGCTGAAAATATCGAAGCCGAGAATTTCGTTTGCCTTTTCAAACAAAACTTTCGCTTCGGCGCTCTTTTCGTACAAATCCGCGCCCATTCCGACGTATTGCGAGCCTTGTCCCGGAAAAACAAACGCAACCTTTCCCATTAGTCCATGCTCCAAACCAAATAAACGGAACCGAAAGTGTAACCCGCGCCGAATGCGGAAAGAATTAACTTATCGCCTTTTTTGAGTTTTCCGGCTTCGTAGTAATCGGCAAGCCCCAACGGAATTGTTGCCGCAGTTGTGTTTCCGTATTTATCAATATTAATTACTACTTGGTCTTCGGAAATTCCCATTCTATTTGCTGTAGCGGAAATAATTCTCAAATTCGCTTGGTGCGGAACCAAGTAAGCGACATCTTCCGCGGTAAGATTATTGCGTTTCATAATTTCAACGGAAACATCCGCCATTCCTTTTACGGCAACTTTGAAAACGCGCTGTCCGTCTTGATAAATATAATGCAATCTTTTATCAACGGTTTCGTGGGAAGCCGGCATTGCGCTGCCTCCCGCCGCCATGTAAAGCGCATCGCGTCCCGAGCCGTCGCAATGCAAAATCGCGTCTTGAATTCCGTAATCCAAATCTTCCGTCGGTTCAAGTAAAACCGCCGCGCCGGCGTCGCCAAACAAAACACAAGTTGTTCTGTCGGTGTAATCGACAATCGAGCTCATTTTGTCGGCGCCAATTACAACAACTTTTTTGTAATCGCCGGATTGAATTAAACTTGCGCCGGCTTTAAGCGCAAACAAAAATCCAGAGCAAGCGCCGGAAAGGTCAAACCCCCAAGCGTTTTTTGCGCCGACGTTATCTTGAACCAAGCAAGAAGTCGCGGGGAAAAACATATCCGGCGTAACCGTAGCAACAATAATTACATCGATTTCTTCCGGTTTCAGTCCGCTGTTTTCCATTAAATTTTCCAAAGCGCGGGTTGCAAGCACGCTTGTTCCACCTTCTTCGAGCTTGCGGCGTTCCACGATTCCCGTACGCGTTCTAATCCACTCGTCGCTCGTATCTACAATTTGCTCGAAATATTTATTATCAAGAACCTTTTCAGGCAAGTATTTTCCGATAGCAGTTATTTGTGCGTTAACTACTTTGCGTTCTCTCGTGTTCATGTTCAATAGCCTCCTTGAGCTTATTTACCAAGTCCGCATTGTACGCTTTTGCGGCTTGTAAAATCATATTCTTTATTCCTTTTGCCGGACTCGAACCGTGTCCGATTATTGTTATTCCGTTTATTCCGAGAAGCGGCGTTCCACCAATATTATCAACATCGGCATCGTAAAGCGCTTTTTTCACCGCAGATTTAGCTAAACCAATTTGTATTTTCGCCCAAAGACTTGTTTCCGCAAATTGTTTGAATTTCGTTTTCAAAAACGGAAGCATACTTTCGGCTTGTTTTAACAATAAATTTCCTACAAATCCGTCGCAAAGGGCAACATCGACGGTTCCTTTAAAAATATCCCGTCCTTCTATATTGCCGTAAAAGTTCAAATCGGTTTTCTTAATCAATTCGGTAGTTTCTTTGGTGAATTTCAAACCTTTCGATTCTTCTTCGCCAACGTTAAGCAATCCCACCGAAGGATTTTCAACGCCGTAAACTTCTTTCAAATAAGTTGAAGTAAGCGTTGCAAACTCAACCAAATGTTGCGGCTTGGAATCCACAAACGCGCCGGCGTCGGAGATGTAAGTAAATCCGCTTTTTTCGTTCGGAATTGGCGCGGCAATTGTCGGGCGCGAAACGCCTTTAATTCTACCGATAATAAAAATTGAAGCCACGCCGACCGCTCCGGTATTTCCGGCGCTAACAAGCGAGTCCGCCTCGCCGTTTTTAACAAGATTTGCCGCAACCACAAGCGAGGAATCTTTTTTCTCCTTGATTGCTTTGCTCGGAGAATCGTGCATCGTAACAACTTCGCTTGCGTGTTTAATTTCAATGTCAGAACCGTTATAGCCGACGTTTTTCAGTTCACCGGAAATTTTGTTTTTGTCGCCGACTAAAATAACGTGAAGTTTCCCCGGAAATTCTTTCAAAGCCATAACGGCGCCTTGAACCTCGTTACGGGGAGCGAAATCGCCCCCCATAGCGTCCAAGGCAATTCTAACCAAAGAATTTTTAAGGGAGTTCATAGATTTCTCTATGATTCGGGAACAAACATCGATTTGCCGGCGTAGTAGCCGCAATTCGGGCAAGCGCGGTGGTTTAATTTCATTTCACCGCAATTCGGGCATGCCACAAGAGTAGGAGCTGTCGCTTTGTAATGAGTTCTTCTTTTATCTCTTCTACTCTTCGACACTTTTCTTTTCGGATGCGCCATTTTTTCACCTATTTATTTATTTCGTTATTTATTTCTTTAACTTCAAAAGCGGTTCCCAAACCGGATTTACAACTTCGGTTTCGCAAGAACATGTTTCGTAATTCAAATTCGCTCCGCAGGAAGGACAAAGTCCTTTGCAATCTTCGGAGCACAAATTCTTCATCGGCAACGCGAGTTTAACGTAATCGAAAAAATCTTTTGTCAAATCAACGTAAACGGTTTCCGGCATTAACTGATAAATATCGTTTTTCTCGTCTTCCTCGCTTACTTCATCGCGCATATAAATTATGCGGAACTCGCCAGTAAGTTTCTCGTCGTAATATTCCAAACATCTGTCGCATTGCAAGCGAGCCATTACTTCAAAAGAACAATCGAAAATAATTTGTCCGTTCGATTTATCCACGCGAGCCGCCATATCAATTTCCCCGACAAACGGCTCTTCCAAATCATATTCGCCAACGTTTTTTCTAAGAGCGAAATTATGTATTCCGTTCGAAAGAGAATTAACTTTTATTTTCATGGGCACAGCCCTAAAATTTTAGCCTGTTAATATAAATATTGAACTTTTCATAAGCAAATTACCGAAAATCGGAAAAATCCTCCGCTTTTAAGGTGATTTGGGAACATGTTCAAATTTAGTGGCAAAAATTAAAGTATGAAGAGATTCTTTGTTTTTTACAAAACCCTACCCCGACGCCGCTTACGCGTCGTCACCCCTTCCAATCGGAAGGGGAATTTGTGGGAACAAACAAAATTCCCCTCTTGTGAGAGGGGTGGATTTCGACGTAGTGAAGCGAAGTCGAAAGACGGGGTGTGGATAAATACAGAAATTTAAATTTAACTATATTGACTATTTATTAACTTTTGCCACCGTTTTTAATCTTGTGCCGTGATCTGGCGGTTCGTAAAGCAAAAGACAAAAAGGTTTAACTTTTCTACGCACGGCGGATGTGTATTTTTCTTCCCTTTTGAGCAAGTTATAAATTTCTCACAACAAAGAAATGAAAAATTTCCAATTTAAATTTGGAGAACAAATAATTTATTACTATATTTAATTAATAATAATTCTTAATTAAGAAGAAAAACAAAAGGAGAAAGTAATGCACGAAAAAAGCATTGAATTATTAAACAAAGCGGTTGCCGACGAACTTTCCGCCGTTCATCAATATATGTATTTTCATTTCCATTGCGACGACCAAGGCTACGAATTGCTAGCCGGATTATTTAAGAGAACGGCAATTGAAGAAATGATTCACATCGAAAAACTTTCCGAGAGGATTCTTTTCTTAAAAGGGGAAGTTGAGATGAAAGCATCGGAAGAAGTGAAAAAAATTCACGATGTTGAAGAAATGCTGAAACTTGCGGCTCAAATGGAAATTGATAGCGCGCGGAGCTACAACCTTTGGGCTAACGAATGTTCCGCTAACGCCGATTCCGCTTCGAAACAAATTTTTGAAGAACTTGTCGCCGACGAGGAAAGACATTTCGACCAATACGACACGGAACTTGAAAATATGCGAAAATTCGGCGACCGTTACCTTGCGCTACAATCGATTGAAAGAAGTAAAAATGTGGCAATGGGAAGAAAAACAGACTAAAAAAGGACATCATAGAACCTCATAGCACCTGAACCTGTAGAAAGGAGCGTCAACGCGACGCTCTTTTCTATTTCCGGCATTTTATTTTTTATTCAAACCGAAAACTTTTTCGTAATCCGTAAGTTCAACGGTAATTGAGCCAATTAAAACTTTCGATTTTATTTTTACAGGCATTTTTGCATCGTCGTCCGTTAGCCAAATTAATATTTCTCCTTCGTTTTTAAATAAGCCGCCTTCCGTAACGAGCGGTTCTATTACAATGCAATCGAAATCGCCTGCTTCAACGCTTGCTTCGTCCTTTCCGTGATAAACAACGTCGAGCGGATAAACTTTATCGGCGAAAAAGTTTTGCAAATGAATTTTATCGCCTTCTTTGAAATTTGAGAAATCGACCGTGCGCGTAAAATAAAAAGCGGAAATAATATCGTGCGTGTAACGTTCGATTGGAGTTTCCTTTTTGTCGCTTACGGCAATTCCTTTGTACTGATTGAAAAACGCGCCGTAATCCTTTTTGTAACTTCCTTCGCGGACATGCTGGAAAAATCGCCAAGGAAAAATTCCTGCCGAGTCAATCACAGATTCGTATCTGTCGCGAACCTTAAAAAAAACATCGAAGAAAGGTTTTGATTTCGCTTTGGAAATCGCTTTGTAGGTTTTTCTCTCAAACACATCTTCGCCGCTCTCGATTTTTAACTCGGCTTCTCCCACCGTAAAAAAACCGTAATCGATATCGAATTTTAATTTTTCGCCGCTACGGAATGCCCGGTTCTCTATTGTTCTTAAAGTATCGGTTTGAGAAAAATTTTCCGAAGAAAAAATAAACAAAAACACGATTAAAGATAAAATGTAATTTTTCATATTAATTATATTCTTATTTCTGGTTTTAGACCGCAAAAAACGTAAGTTGTTCCCGGTTGCTGAAGGATTTTATTCCGTAAAAATTTTAATCCGAAGAACTAACAAAACATAAGTAAAAAAAATTAATTACATTTGAAGAAAAAATTCAGGATTGTAAAATGATTGACAAAGAGTTGCTCGAAATACTTGTTTGTCCGCTTTCCAAAGCGGAATTGGTTCTTGACGGCGATTTTCTTGTTTCCACCGATAGAGATACACGTCGCCGGTACAGAATCGAGGACGGAATTCCCATTATGCTGATTGACGAATCGGAAGAACTCGATTTGGAGACATGGCGCGAAATTATGCGTAAACACGGCAAAGCGGTTGAATGATTGTCAAAACAAACGCCGACGAAATAGCTTCCTATTTTTCCGACGCCGCCAATTATCAAGGCAATTGCGACGCGGTTTATTTTCCTGAAAATACCGGCGAAGTCGCAGAACTTCTGAAAAAAGCCAATCGTGAAAATATTAAAATTACCGTTTCCGGCGCGGGAACCGGTTTAACCGGCGGACGCGTCCCTTTGGAAGGCGTCGTGCTTGCAACCGACAAATTGAATAAAATTATTGAAATAGACAAAGAAAAGAAAATCGCAAGCGTTCAGCCAGGCGTTTTCCTTTCCGAGTTTAAGTCCGGAACCGAAAACGAAAACATGTTTTATCCGCCTGACCCTACCGAAAACGAATGCTACATTGGCGGCACGATTGCCACAAACGCGTCCGGCGCAAAATCGTTTAAATACGGCGCAACCCGGGCTTTTGTGAACGCGCTGGAAATTGTTCTTCCTTCCGGCGAAATTCTCAAATTAAAACGCGGAGAAAAT
>WGAL01000011.1 GCA_015494845.1 Melioribacteraceae bacterium | reverse complement strand
GGATATCTCGGCAAATTACATTCAAAATTATTAAGAGAACACGAAAACGCCGACTTTATTGGCGTTTACGACGCTAACGAAGAAGCGTCACGGAAAGTAGCGGAAGAATTTTCATTAACACAGTTTACAAATATTGATGATTTAATAAACAAAGTTGAAGCAATAATTCTCGTCACCCCAACTTCAACTCACTACGAACTCGCAAAAAAAATTCTTCTTGCCGGCAAACATATTTTCGTTGAAAAACCTATTACCGAAGAAATTTGGCAAGCCGAAGAACTTGTTGAAATTGCAAATGAAAATAATCTGAAATTACAAGTCGGACACATTGAGCGTTTCAATTCGGCGCTGCTTGCGCTTGAAAAATATAAACTCGAGCCGATGTTTATTCAAACCGACAGACTTGCGCAATTCAATCCGCGCGGAACCGACGTTGCGGTTGTCCTCGATTTGATGATTCACGACATCGACATAATTTTGAGCTTAATTAAAAGTCCGGTTAGCCAAATTAACGCAAGCGGCGTGGCGGTTGTTTCAGACAAATTGGACATTGCAAACGCGAGATTGGAATTTGAAAACGGCGCGGTTGCGAACGTTACCGCAAGCAGAATTTCAACCAAGCGAATGCGGAAAATGAGAATGTTTCAGCGCGACGGCTACTACTCGCTCGATTTCACAACCGGCGTGGCGGAAGTTTACAGATTATTAGAACCGGGCGCGAAAAATCTTAAAAATCTACTTGCGCTCGGCGAAATCGGGACGGACGAAATGAAAAAATTGCTTGTTTACGAACAACCTGAAATCAAAGAAGTAAACGCAATGAAACACGAACAAAGTTTGTTTATTAAATCGGTTCTCGAAAACAAACGCCCTGTCGTCAGCGGCGAGGACGGTTTGCGCGCGTTGCGTGTCGCGTCAAAAATTATCGAACAAATTAATGAAAGGAATAAAAAGATTTTATGAGAAAGAAATTATTATTAGCGGTTTTTCTATTCGCCGTTTTGCTCGGCGGTTGCTCGGTTTACAAAAGTCTGGTTAATCTTTCGAACGTTAAGTTCAGATTAAAAGACGTAAATGAATTTGAAGTTCTCGGAATTAAAATTTCGCAAAAAAGCGGGCTGGACGATTTGAACTTTAGCGACATTGCCAAATTAACCCAAGCGAAATTCTCCGACTCGCTCCCCGTTTCTCTCACGATTGATATCGAAGCGCGAAACGACAGCAAAGGTTCTTACGCCACGTCGGATTTGCAAATTATCCGTTTCCCTTTCACGCTAAAAATCGACGATAAAAAAATCTTCGAGGGAAAAATTAATCGGAGAATTAAAATCCCCGGTAAAAATACAATCGTAACTTTTCCGGTTAAGGTAAGTTTCGACGTTCTGAAAGTGTTTAACGAATTAAGCGCGGATGAAATTATTTCGCTCATTTTTGATTTGGGCGGAAAAAATAAAAATCTCGACAGAATAAAAATCGAAGCCGAACCGGAAATCCAATTACCGGAAGGATTATCTTTTACGAAAAAAGTAACAATCACCGACCAGGTTTTCAGATAATAATTAAAAATTTAAATGTAAAGACGCCCGAATCGGGCGCCTTTACTGTTTCCAATCGCCATTTAGTTAAATTTACAGTTATGAAAAAAATAATTATCGCCGCTGTTTCGGAAAACGGTGTAATCGGGAAAGACGGAAATTTGCCTTGGAAGATTCCCGAAGAGTTGAAATTTTTCAAGGAACAAACTTACGGTTCGCCGGTTCTTACCGGAAGGAAAACTTTTGAGACAATCGGAAAAGTTTTGGAAGGACGACTAAACGTCGTAATCAGCAAAACAAAAAAATTTTCCGGCGGGAATTTAATTTCATTTAACGATATTCAAAGCGCTTTTGATTATCTTGAAAAAAACAAGTTTGAGAAAGTTTTTATTATCGGCGGCGAAACTGTTTTCCGCCAAACAATTGAAGAATGCGACGGAATAATTCTTTCGAAAATCAAAGGCGATTACGACGGCGATAAATTTTTTCCGATGGAAAAATTAAAAAATTTAGAACCTGTAAAAAAAGTTTCATACGAAAAATTTGAAGTTTATTATTACGAAAAAATATGAATGAGAAAAACGCAAATAGAATAAAATTACTCGACGAATCGGTTTACAATAAAATTGCGGCCGGCGAAGTTGTCGGGCGTCCGGCGTCCGTCGTGAAAGAACTCGTTGAAAATTCGCTCGACGCCGGCGCGAGAAATATTTCGGTCGTGATTAAAGACGCCGGCAAAAAATTAATTCAAGTTTCGGACGACGGAATCGGGATG
>WGAL01000010.1 GCA_015494845.1 Melioribacteraceae bacterium | reverse complement strand
GTTCACGAACCCTGTTAAGTTCGATTTTTACGATTTGAAAGGAGACTTGGAAGAATTTCTGTTAAAATATTACGGAACCAAAAAATACGTTTTGAAATATAAGGAACTGCCGCAAGGTTGTTTCTACGATTACGGAACATTTGTTAAAGTTCAGAATAAGGAAGTCGGGTTCTTTGGAAAATTGAACGCTGATTTACTCAAAGAATTTGACATCAAGCAAGACGTTTTTGTTTGCGAGTTGAATATTGGCGCGCTTCCGGCGCCGGATAAGAAGAGAACTTACAAGGAAGTTTTGCGCTTCCCGAAAGTTTACCGCGATATGGCGTTTGTGGTGGATAAGACGATTGACGCCGGCAAAGTCGCCGAAGTAATTAAAAAGGGAAGTTCCGCTTTGTTGAAAAATATCAGATTATTTGATATTTTTGAAAGCGACGCGCTCGGTAAGAATAAAAAAAGTCTTGCTTTTGAACTCGAATATTACGATAATTCAAGAACGCTTACCGAAGAAGAAGTCGATAAAGACTTTTGGTCAGCCATTGAAAGAGTTAAAAAAGAACTAAACGCGGAACTCAGAGGATAATGGAAAAAAGATTTTCCGAATTTGAAGAAGAATTAAAAAAACTTGAACAGAGCGTTTACGCGCTGGTTCAGAAAAATACCGAGTACGCGGAAGAGATTGAGAAATTAAAAGAAGAAAATATAAAACTTTCGAAAGAAAACGAAGTTTTAAGAGAAACGTTAAATCAACTTGAAAACAAATTGCCTGATTCGTCAAAATTGAAATTAAGCGCGGAAGACAAAGAGACGTTGAAAAACAAAATTGACGAATTGATTGCAAGAATTGATTATCATTTGAAATCGTGAGATACGGTTGCGCCAAATGTCTAAAAAGAAGCTGAAAATAAACATATTTGGAAAAGATTATTCTTTGCTTGTTGAAAACGAGGAAATGGCGAAAGAATTAGCCGACTATGTTAATGACTTGATGAGAGATATGAAGGATGAGATGCCGGAGCAAGCAAACGAAACAATTGCGGTTCTCGCCGCTTTGAATATAGCTTCGGATTTGTTTGTGGAAAAAAACAGATGCAGAGAATACAGCATACAAGCTACCGACAGAATAAAAAAATTACGGCTTCTGATTTCCGAAAAAGACATTTCGGCCGACCCATCTAACTAAAAATTTTTCCGCGCTAGCCGGTTCTTTCAAATGAAGAACGAACAAACAAATTAAAGGGTTATTGACTCACGGCGCGTATTACAGGCCTCAATCCCGACTTGTCGGGATGTCCGGATTTCCGGACCGGTGGAAGTAAGAAACGTCGGGCAATTTCCCACATTGTCTATGAAGAGGTTCTTCTGACGAAAATTCGACCGGCGGCGCGGGAATTAAATTTCTGTTACGGAGGAAAATATGGATTGGGTAGTTTTAGTAAGTATTTTGGGAACGGCAGTTGTTGCGTTCGGCGTCGGTTGGGCGCTGAATTCCAAAATAGGAAAGACAAGCATTGAAAGAGCGAAAGAAGAAAGCGAACGCATAATTCAAGACGCTCAAAAAGAAGCGAAAAATCTTAAAAAGGAAAAACTTCTTGAAGTAAAAGACGAGTGGTTAAAAAAGAAACAAGAATTTGACAACGAAGTAAATACGCGTCGTCAAAAACTTCAGAATTACGAAAAGCAACTCGATAAGCGCGAAGAAGGAATTGAGCGAAAACTCGAACTTATTAAAACGCGCGAAAACGAACTTGAGCAAGTGGAAGAAAGTTTGCGGATTAAGCAAGAGCAAGTAGAGCGAAAAAATCAAAAATTAGATGCACTGTTAAAAGAGCAAAACGCAAGATTGGAAAAAATCGCTCAGCTTACCGAAGAAGAAGCGAAGCAGATGCTCATTGAAAATATGAAAGAGCAAGCTAAAACCGAAGCGCAGCAATACATTCGCGAAATCCGCGACCAAGCGAAAGCTGAAGCGCGCAAGGAAGCACAAAAAATTGTTGTTGGTGCAATTCAAAGAACCGCCGTCGATCATTCGGTTGAAACGACAATTTCGGTGGTTCAATTGCAAAGCGACGATATGAAAGGAAGAATTATCGGACGCGAAGGAAGAAATATTCGCGCGTTCGAAGCGGCAACCGGAATCGACGTGATTGTGGACGACACGCCGGAAGCGGTAATTCTTTCCGGTTTCGATCAATACCGTCGCGAAATTGCCCGTATTGCGCTTGAAAGATTAATTGCCGACGGAAGAATTCACCCTGCGCGCATCGAGGAAGTCGTAGAAAAAGTAAAAGAAGAACTCGAAGACGAAATTTACAAAGAAGGAGAAAACACCGTAATTCAACTTGGAATTCACGGCGTTCATCCCGAATTGATTAAGCATATCGGAAAGATGAAATACCGTTCGAGTTACGGACAAAACCTATTGCAACACAGCATTGAGGTCGCTTATTTAACCGGATTTATGGCGGCTGAGCTCGGACTTGACGTAAAATTAGCAAAACGCGCCGGTTTGTTGCACGATATCGGGAAAACGGTCGATAAAAGCATTGAAGGTCCGCACGCGTTGCTCGGCGCGGAGTTGGCAAAGAAATTCAAAGAACACCCGCTTGTGGTTAACGCAATTGCAAGTCACCACGAGGACGTTGAAATGGAAAGCCCGATTGCGCCGTTGGTTCAAGCGGCAGACGCAATTAGCGGCGCGCGTCCTGGCGCAAGAAGGGAATCGCTCGAAAGTTATGTTGCGCGTCTGCAAAATCTTGAAAATCTTGCCAACTCGTTTGACGGCGTAGCAAAAACTTACGCAATTCAAGCCGGACGCGAAATTCGCGTGGTGGTTGAGCCGGATAAAATCGACGACGATTTTTCCGATCAGCTGGCATACGACATTGCGCAAAAAATTCAAGATGAATTGGAATACCCTGGCCAGATAAAAGTTACGGTAATCAGAGAAGTAAGAAAAATCGCTTACGCAAAGTAAAACAAGCAGAAAGCAGAGGAAGTTATGGCTGAAAAAATCAAGATAGGAATTACGGGAGGTATTGGCGGGGGAAAATCGACGGTAGCCGAAATTCTTCGTAAAAACGGCATTAAGGTTTTTGACGCGGACGAAGTGGCGAAAGACCTAATGGAAAACGACGAAGAAATTCGCGAAGCGATTATTGAATTACTCGGCGAAGAAGCGTACATCGACGGGAAACTGAATAACAAATTTATTGCAGGAAGAATATTTAAAAATCCCGACCTTAAAAAAGGCATCGAGGAGGTTGTTCATCCCGCGGTTATTGCCGAGCTCGGTTTGTTAATGGAAAGCGAATTGAAAGAGAACGACATTGTCGCGGTAGAATCGGCTTTGATTTTCGAAGCGAAAATGGCGAAACTTTTCGATTACATTTTTGCCGTAACCGCCGACGAAGAAACCAGAATAAAACGCGTAATGGAGCGAGACGGCGTTAGCGAGAAAGAAGTCCGCGAGAGAATTAAAAGTCAAATGCCGGAAAACGAAAAAGCCGGAAAATCGGATTTTGTTTTTGAGAACAACGGCGATTTGGCGCGACTTGTGGAAAACGTGGTTTTCATTTTGAATATGATTAAAAAGATTCCCAAACCGAAAAACGAAGAAGAACAGCAAGCATAAACTTATTTTTATTTATTTTTTTTAGAAGGGAACGCGAATTCGCCTCGGCGAATGCTCTCCCTTTTTCTTTTTAAAGTCTTTGCGAGAAGCGACGCGACGAAGTAATCTTTAACAC
>WGAL01000009.1 GCA_015494845.1 Melioribacteraceae bacterium | reverse complement strand
CTTCTTCCGAAGTTAGCGTATTTATTATTGTTCCGTCGTTTCGTTTAATTGTAATTGTCGCGCCGCTTAACGTTTCGGAAGCGTTTGAATAAATTGTTCCGCTTACCGAAGACGGATTCGGCGTTAAATTAAGTTCGACAGAAAGCGAACTTTCCGGTTGCAAAACATCGGTCGAGTAAGTTCCATTCGAATAGCCGGTCATTGAAGCGGTTATTTCGTATGCGTATCCGGCTTCAACAACCGCCGAGAAAACGCCGTTTGAGTTTGACGTCGTCGATACGGCTTGCGCGCCGGTAGTCGAATTGACAATCGTAACCGGAACGTTTCCCAAAGGAACGCCGTTCGATTTAGTTACGCCTGAAATGGTCGCGATGTTTTGAATAAGATTAAAATTGTTGTTTGCGCTTGTTTGTCCTGGCGCGATATTTACCGAAATTGTATCGTCGCAAATAAATCCGCTTTTGCTCGCGGTTAAGTTCCAACTTCCTGGTTGAACGCTAATCGAGTATTCGCCGTTTGCGTCGGTGTTTGCAGAAACGTTTGTCGCGCCGTCGCTTGCCGTAACAAGCGCGTTGTAAATCGCTGTTCCGTTGTTTGTTACGCGTCCGGAAATTATTCCTGCGTTCGGCGTCAGCGTAAAATCTATGCCTGTGAAATTCTCGCCAGGTTGCAGCGAAAGCGTAACCGGCGCAGGCGGAATGTAACCTTCTTTTGAAACGGCGAGTTCGTGCGTTCCTTCGTTTAAGAATAATTGATAATTTCCGTTAACGTCGCTAATTGCGGTAATGGAATTATCCGCCGTGATTGTAGCGTTTGTAACCGCGCTTCCGTCCGCAAATAAAACTCTGCCTGAAACCGAACTCGGATTGGGCGTGAGCGTAAAGTTAATGTCGGTTACGGTTTGTCCGAGTTCAAGCGTAAGTTGTACCGGCTCGCTTGACGAGTAGCCGGTTTTGCTTGCCGAAAAAGCGTAAGTTCCGTAGCGCAAACTGAAAGAGTAAGTTCCGTCGTTTGCGGACGTAGTAGTTGTTGGCTGTCCTGAAAGCGGCTCGGCTGTAATTTCTACGCCGGAAAGAGGCACGGTTGTTCCGTTTGAAGATTTGTAAATTATTCCCGAGACTTGCGCCGCGCGCGGAATTAAAGTTAAATTTTGATTTTGAAGATTATCGCCGGTCGCCAGCGAAACCGAAATTGGCGTCGGACTGATAAATCCGGTTTTGCTTACGCTAATCGTCCAAACGCCGGAAGTTAATGTAAAAGAGTAATCGCCGTCGCCTGACGAGTTTGTTTGAAACGTTGATGTTCCGTCGGTTGCCGTAACGTTCGCCAATTGCACAGGCGAGCCCAAGTCGTTCAGAATTTTTCCCGAAACGGTCGCTTCGTCCTTAGTTAAATAAACCGTTTCAAGCGTATGTTGCGGCTCGTTTAAATTAAAGAAAATTTGGTCGGAGGAAACGTAACCTTGTTTGGAAATCGTAATGTAGTAACTGCCGTATTTTGTGGAAAAACTGAAATTACCGGAAGAATTTGTTATTGTCGTTGTTGTAGTATTTGTAACTGTGTTCGTTAAAGTAACCGTAGCGTTGGAAACCGGAAGTCCGCTTCCGTTTTCAAGCACCGTTCCGTTAATAATTCCAGGCAATGGCGTAAACGGAAAAGTAATTACGCGCGGATTCGACAAATCGTTATCCGCCGTAATTTCAACTGTAATCGTCGTATCGGAAAATCCGACTTTGCTGCCGGTAAATTGGTAAGTTCCCAAAACAAGACTGTCCGTGTAAGTCGTCGCATCGATTACCAAAAACGGATTTGCCGGGGTAATACCACCTTCAATTGCGACAGCAGTCGCTTGAAAGTTCAGCAACGACGAACCGTCAACCGTTGAAATTGCTTTTAAGCGGAAAACGCCGAGTTCTTTATTGTAATAAAAAGAAAAAGTTTCGCTTGCAGTTCCTGCGCCTTGGTCGTCGCTTGGCACTACGTACCAAACGTAAGTTCCTTTTGTCAGACTGTTTCCTGCGTCGTAAGTAATTTGCGTATTTGTAGTTGTCGAATTCCAAATCGGAACATCGATTGTTTGGTCGTTACCGCCAAACGAATATAATCTTTGGAACAAATAGATTGTGTAAATATTTGCCCAATCCACTCCTTCCCACGAAAAAGTAATTTGCGGAGTTGCGTCAAAATATGAACTGTCTGTAGGCGTTAATAAAGTCGGAGGTTCTTGCTCTTCTTCGGCTTCATATGTAAAAGAAAAAATACCGGAAGTTACGGGGCTTCCGAAAATCGGGTTGTTTTCTTCATAAAGATTTAATATAACGTAATTGTAAGTTTGTCCGGGAAGCAAGGGCGGGGGAGTTCCCATATCGTAAGGATTTAGCGGATTAACGTCGCCGTAATGCGCGCTTGTTTGGTTAGTCGTGTAATTCCAAATAAGGTTTGCGCCTTCTATGCTGATGTTTCCGAGCGAGTCGGTCGTTATTTCAAACGGATTGCTTGAAAGCAAAAGCCAATAGGAAACTACGCCGGGAATCGCGTTCCAAGTAAAAGTCGGCGTCGGGTCGTTTATTGTTCCCAAAGGCGCGGTTGCCGTAGGTGCGGTTCTTGAAGTAACAATTATTTGAAACTCGTTTGAATAAAGCGCGTTTGCATCGCCGGAGATTTCGCTGATTGTATTGTATTGGGAATTTGTAATTATTCCGTAATACCGTCCGGTCGGTAACGCAACGTCTTCGGCGGAAAAACTTTGATGATAAATCTCGTTGCCTACTGAAACGCCGTTTACATTCATCGGGAAATAGTCGGATTCGTAATCGTAAGTTCCGGTTTGGCTTCCGAGTTTTATCTTAAATCCGCCGGAGTTTAAATTACCTGCCCATTCCAAAATAATAGCGCTGTCAGGATGAAATAAAATTTTTGTCTTTAATTGGTTGTTCACAAAACCTTTTGGCACAACAATTATATCTTGGGCGAAAAACGTTGCTGTAAACAAATAAAGGAAAGCGATTAAGAAAAGTTTTTTTCGTTTCATAATTTTTTCAATGCTTTTTTATAAAAATTTTTTGCCCGAAAATCACTTTTAATACTGTCTCTTATACACATCTGACG
>WGAL01000008.1 GCA_015494845.1 Melioribacteraceae bacterium | reverse complement strand
GACAACGCGCCGGTAACAATTCGCATTTACAATTTCGATATGCAAATCGTGCGAACGCTTTTGCAAAACGCTCCGCGCGATAAAGGAGAACAAATTGAAAATTGGGACGGTCGCAACGACGGCGGAATTTACGCGCCGAACGGAGTTTACTTTTACGTAATCGAACGCGGCGACGCCGATAAAATATTTGGAAAAATTATGGTTCTGAAATGATGAAAAAATTATTTATTACAATAGCGTTTTCCTTTGGAATTTTCATTCAACTTTTCGCTCAACCGCAAACTTCGGATATCGCAAACGCGCCAGGAGCGTTTTCCAGAATGGGTTTCGGTTCGCGCGGCGTTGCGATGGGAAACTCAATATCGGCGGTAACAAGCGGAAATTTGGTCGCTTATTACAATCCTGCGCTCGCTTCTTTTCAGGAGCAAACGCATTTCGAAACGGCTTACACTTTTCTTTCAATGGACAGAACCGTTAATTATTTTGCGTTCACGAAAAAGTTTGAAATGAGAAAAGGAAGCAAAACCGCGGTCGCGGGAATTAGCGCGGGAATAATAAACGCGGGTGTTTCGAACATCGACGGACGCGACGCGCAAGGAATAAAAACGGGCGATTTGTCCACGTCCGAAAATCAATTTTTCGTAGCGGTTTCGTCGCGCCTTTCCGAAAAATTCTCAATCGGATTTAATATTAAAATTTACTACTATTCGCTTTACGAAAATTTTTCAGCGACTTCCGCAGGCTTGGACGTTGGCGCAATTTACAAACCGACGGAAAATCTCAATTTTTCTTTCGTCGCTACGGACATAAATTCCAAATACAAATGGGATTCCACGCCGATGTACGATTTGGACGGAAAACTCACGACCGATAAATTCCCGATGCTTTTTAAGTTCGGCGCTTCATATTTTTGGAATAACTACAACCTTTTATTTGCGGCTGAATTTGAAGTTTCGAATTTCGGTTCAAAATATTTGAGAGGCGGCATTGAATACAACATATTTAGCGATTTCTACTTGCGCGCCGGTTTTGACAGATTAAATTTTGCCAACGCGGACGAAACCGTGCGTCCAAGCGCAGGTTTCGAATACTCGCATCAAGTCGGTAAATTTCATATCGGAATTAATTACGCATACGCTTACGAGCCGTTTTCGTTAAGCGATAGACACATTGTTGGAATTATTTTTAATTTTTAATTGGAAAAAGTTTTCGGAGAAATAAAAATGTTCGGCAAGAAAACACTGTTAATTTTACTGATTACGACGCTAAATTTGTTTGCACAAAACGGCGGACTTTCGTTTCTAAAAATCGGATTTGACGCGCGCAACGTCGCTTTGGGCGATGTCGGCGTTATTGCAGCGAACGACGTTTCGGCTTCGGCCTACAATCCGGCTTTGCTTGTAGGAAAAGAAAACGCGCAAGTTTCTTTTACGCACAATTCTTGGATGACTGACGTTTCGGCTGAATTGCTCGGCGTAAAGTTTAATTTTCTCGGCTTGAATTGGGGAATTAATTTAAACTCATCTTCGATTAAAAATATCGAGATACGCGAAAATCCAGGCGATGCTGTCGCAACGTTTAACGCAAATTATTTCGCCGCGACGCTTTCTACTGGTTTTTACGTTACGGAAAAAATTTCGGTTGGAGCAGGCGCGCGCTACGTTTACGAATCTTTGCTTTCGGAAACAGCTTACGGTTTCGCTTTTGATTTCGGGGCAAAGTATTCGGGAATAATTCGCAATCTCGATTTGTCGCTTGCCGTTTTAAATCTCGGTTCGATGAACGAACTTAAAAACGAGCCGACTCAACTTCCCTCCTCCGTTTCATTCGGCGCGTCTTATTTAATTCCGGTAAAATCGGACGCGTTCGGTTCTACCGCTTATTTTGCGGTAAGAAAATATTTCAACGAAAGCGCGACGCATTTCAATTTTGCCGTCGAAGGAAATTACAAGAAAAGAGTTTACTTGCGCATCGGTTATCAATCGGGCTACGACGCAAGAAGTTTTTCAGCGGGGCTCGGATTTTCGTGGCGCGGATTTGAAATCGATTACGCCTACGCGCCGTTCGGTTACGATTTGGGAAACTCGCACGTTATCGGGATTAAGTATTTGTTTTGAAATTTAATTCTTAGGTCATTGCGAGTCCCGATTTCATCGGGACGTGGCAATCTGCCAAATATTCAGCATAAACTTACTAAACCGCATTTGTATTGAACCATGATTTCCGTGATTATCTGATTTACATGATTATTTCATTTCCCCTTTGCGCCTCTGTTCGCCACGTCGAACTCTGTAAGTTTGAACCTTTTATAAATCATGCCAATCCCGAAATT
>WGAL01000007.1 GCA_015494845.1 Melioribacteraceae bacterium | reverse complement strand
AAGTAAATATTGACTTTATTTATATTTAAGTTTATTTTGCTAATAAATTTCAACTAATTATAGGAGCAATCAATATGGCACTTGATGCTTTAGGAATGGTAGAAACAAAAGGTTTAGTTGGTTCAATTGAAGCTGCAGACGCAATGGTAAAGGCGGCAAAAGTTGAATTAATCGGAAAAGAAACAATTGGCGGCGGTTATGTTACCGTAATGGTACGCGGAGATGTTGGCGCTGTAAAAGCTGCAACCGATGCCGGAGCAGCTGCAGCACAAAGAGTTGGCGAACTTGTTTCGGTTCATGTAATTCCGCGTCCGCATAACGAAGTTGAATCTATTCTCCCCAAAAAAGGTTAATATAATTTATGCTTTTGGCTCTCGGATTAATTGAAACAAAAGGGCTTGTCGGAGCAATAGAAGCGGCAGACGCAATGTTAAAAGCCGCGAATGTCAAATTAATTGGTAAAGAATATGTTGGCGGCGCGCTTGTTGTGATTAAAATAATCGGCGAAGTTGCGGCGGTAAAATCTTCCGTTGATGCCGGAGCAGCTGCAGCGCAGAGAGTTGGGCATTTGGTTTCCACGCATGTAATTCCGCGTCCGGACGACCAACTTGAATCAATTCTTTACGAAACAAACAAAGGCAAACGCGGCGGAAAGAAAAAATCGCGAACCAAAAGCGTGGATAAATCTCAAGCTAGTTTGTTCGAAGTTTCTCCAGAAACGGAAGAGAACGCGGAAGTAATTCCGGTTGAACCGGCGGAAAGCGAAAACGAAGTTGTAGTTCCCGAAACAGAAGTTCAACATGAAATTACTGCGGAGCAAGAGTCGGAGCAAACGGAAACAGAAATCGTAGAATCTTCCCCCGACGAAGAAACTGAACAAACTCAATCTGATGATTTGACTGAAACCGAAACGGAAACAGAAGAAGTTACTGCTTCTCAGATTGAAATTCCAACGCTTGAAGAGCTTGAAAAAATGAACGTTCACGAACTTCGTCACTTGGCGCGTCAATTCGACAGTTTCCCGATTAAAGGACGTGAAATTTCCAAGGCAAACCGACAAACTTTAATAGATTTGTTTCAATCAATTAGATAACATTTTGGGAATTATTCCGGATTTTAGGCGTTAATTATTAACGCCTTTTTTCTATATTTAAAATTCGGAAGAATTCCTTTTTTTATGATTTTTATTAGGTGATTTTCATTTGAAACGCGATTGGAAACATATCGGATTTTCGGTTTTTTTAGCGGTTCTTTTGTGGGCAATTGTTACAATGTCCGGTAATTTTTACACAAGCGTTTACTTGCCGGTACACGTTCATTTGAACGATTCAACGCTTGCGGTTTCGTCAGTTTCGAACAGATTTGTGATTGTCGGCGTTCAGGGTAAAGGTTGGGTTCTTTCCGGTTATTACTGGGGCGGAGATCAATTTATGGATATTTATCCTGAACCAAAAACCGGTTCACATTTAATTACTGTTCGCGATATTATCAAATCGGAAAAAATTTTCTCGTCGGAAACAAACATAATAAATGTTTCGCCGGAAGTTATTGCGGTTACCGTTGAAAAACGCATCTCAAAAAATGTTAAGGTTATCCCGCGTCTTCGACTGAATTTTTCTGAAAAATATTCGCTGGTAGAACCGCCGAAAGTTACTCCGGCAAACATTGTTGTTTCTGGACCGAAGACATTAGTCGAAAGAATCGATTCCGTTTTTACCGAGCCGATAAAACTCGACGAACTTCAAGATACGCTTACATTTCAAGCGAAATTGAGTTTGCCGAATTACGTTACTTCCAAGAAAAAATATGTTCAAATTTTCTTAAATGTTCAGAAGATAGTCGATAAACAATTCCGCGACGTTCAGGTGAATATAAAAGGTGTTCCTTCCAAAGTTGAGTTGATAATTTTTCCGACTAAAATTAATGTTAATTTACGCGGCGGAATTAACATTCTTGGTAAGTTAACAAAAAAAGATATTTTCGCGTATGTTCTTTACGGCGAAACGATAAAAGACACAACCGGCGCAATAAAACCGCATATTATAATTCCTAACGGCGTAAAGTTAATCGGTTGGACGCCGGAAAAAATCGAATATGTAATTAAAAAATAGAGTTAGAATGTTTATTACTTTTGAAGGATTGGATTTTTGCGGCAAATCGACGCAGATCGAATTGCTTAAAAATTTTCTTGAAAACGAAAACAAGCAAACGCTTGTAATTCGCGAACCTGGCGGAACGGAAATTTCCGAAAAAATTCGCGAGATTTTACTCGATAAAAAAAATTCGGGAATGACGCCGGAAACCGAATTGCTTTTGTTTTACGCAAGTCGGGCGCAATTGTTCAAGCAAGTTATTGAACCGAACTTAAAACGCGGCGTGTTTGTTCTTTCCGACAGATTTTACGATTCTTCGACGGCGTATCAAGGTTACGGACGCGGTTTGGATATTGATTTTATCAAAGCGTTAAATAAATTCGCATTAAACAACAAGAAGCCGGATTTGACTTTTTTTATCGATGTTCCGTTGGAAAAATTGAAAGAACGAAAATTGAAACACGGTTCTTCCAATTTGGATAGAATTGAAACTTCGGACGAGGAATTTTTCAAACGCGTAAGACAAGGTTATCTCGATTTGGCGAACGAGTGCGAACGAATAAAAGTAATAGACGGAACGCGTTCAATCGAGGAAGTTTCCCGAGAAATAATTTCTGTTGTTTCCAGTCACCCAAGTTTCAGAGGAGAAAATGAAGAATAAGAAAATTGCTTTTGTGGTTTTGGCTTTGGTCGCTTTCGGATTTGTTTTTCAAAGCGGCGATATATATTACCGTATCTCAAAAAGTATTGAAATTTTTGGCGAAGTTTACAAACAAGCCACTTTACATTACGTCGATGAAATTAATCCTGAAAAATTTGTCGTTGCCGGAATTAAGGGAATGCTGAAATCTCTCGACCCATACACCGTTTTTTACGATAGCGAGCAACAACGCGACGTCGAAGCGCTTACGCGCGGAAAATACGGCGGTATCGGCGCAACAATCGGTTTGCGCGAAGGCAAAATTACGGTAATGGAATTAATGGACGGTTACTCGGCGCAACGTCAAGGTTTGCGAATCGGCGACGTTATTTATTCGATTGACGGCGAAGTAATGACAAGCGACAAGTACGACGCGCTCGGTTCGCGGCTGAAAGGCGAACCTGGAACAACGGTGAAATTGCGAATTATCCGCGAAGGCATTAAAGACACTCTCGATTTTGAGTTGGTTAGGGAAGAGGTGGAAATCAAAAACTTGGTTTATAAAACTCTTGTCGGAAAGAATAATGAAATCGCGTATTTGAAATTAAACGGTTTTTCGCGAACCGCCGGCGACGAACTTAAAAACGCAATTGCCGAGTTGAATGAAAAAGGGAAAGTCGAAGGAATAATTTTGGATTTGCGCGGAAATCCCGGCGGGCTTCTCGATGCGGCGATTGACGTATCGGAAAAATTTCTTCCGAACAAAAGTCTTATTGTCTCCGTAATCGGGCGGGATTCTATTAACGCAAAAAGATATTACGGAAAAGAAAATCCGATTGCCGGGAACGTGAAACTTGCGGTTCTGATAAACGGATATTCCGCTTCCGCTTCCGAGATTGTTACCGGCGCAATTCAAGACCACGACAGAGGCGTTGTGGTTGGCGAGCGTTCTTACGGGAAAGGGCTCGTTCAAACGATTATTCCTTTGCCTTACGACAACACAATGAAAATCACAACCGCCCGCTATTACACGCCGAGCGGGCGTTGCATTCAAAAATTGGATTATTCGGATAAAGTTTTGGAAAGACCGAAACAAATTAAGAAGAAGATTTTCAAAACCGACAACGGACGCGTGGTTTATTCCGCGGGCGGAATCGAGCCTGATACGACGGTTCGCAACGAGGAATTGCCTGAGGTAATTGAACAACTTTTGGCAAACGCATATTTTTTCAAATTCGGAACGTATTATTATAACACAAACGAGAACAATAATAACTTGAATGTTGCCGATTTGGACAGGAACAAATTGTTCGAAAAATTTACAGAATATCTGAAAAAAGAAAATTATTCGTTTAATTCGAAGGAAAACGTATATTTGAAAAAACTTGCCGCTTCCGAAATGGTAAAGCATAATTCAACGTTGAGCGAAGAAACGGAAAAATTTATGAATTTGCTTAAAGAGGCGCAGAAAAAAGAATTGGATAAGAATAAAGATTTAATTATTAAATTGATTAAAATTGAACTTGCCGGACATACCGGCGGAATAAAAGGGCGAATTGCGGAAAGTTTGAAAGACGATAAACAATTTGATGTTGCCGTTTCCGTTTTGGAAAACGACTCGCTCTATTCGGAGTTCCTTAAATGAGCGGACAAGAAATTCTGGTTCTCATAATGTTTTTAAGCGCAGGCATTTTGGCCGGATTTCTTTCCGGATTGCTCGGCATTGGCGGCGGCGTTGTTTTTGTCCCGATTTTAATGTTTGCCTCGTCGCTATCGTTAATTGATTCGCTAAATTCGATGCACGTAATTGTTGCAACTTCGCTTTTTGCGGGAATGGTAACTTCGGCGACTTCGTTTTACAATCACGTGAAAAATAAGAACGTAAACTTTCGTCCGGCGCTTTATTTAACTTCCGGAACATTCATTGCGGCTTTGCTAACGCCGAGGTTTATGCTCGGAATTGATTCGGAAAAATTAAAAATGTTCATCGGCGTCGTTGTAGGAATTGTCGGATTATTTATGTTGTTTGAGGATAAATTTAATTTTAACAGTCATTTGAAATTTCCGGTATGGACATTGTTCTTAACCGGTTTATTTGTAGGAACGATTGCCGTTTCAAGCGGATTAGGCGGGGGCGTGTTTTTTGCTCCGATTTTAATTTATCTTTATTCAATTGATGTTAGGAAAGCCATTGGCTCATCTACTATGGCGGTCGCAACGGCAATGACGCTTTCAACAATTTCTTTTATGCTTTTAAGAAATTCCGAGACATCGGGGAATTTTCAAATTGGTTTTGTAAATTTATTAGCGGGCATTCCTCTTGCTTTGGGCGGATTTATTG
>WGAL01000006.1 GCA_015494845.1 Melioribacteraceae bacterium | reverse complement strand
GTTCAGCAATTAGCGGTCAGCGTTCAGAGTTTGTAAAAATTGGTTTTGTAGAAGGCGCAGGCAACAGCAACTCACCGAAAGAATATTCGTTTGTAGATAATTCCGTAAGTGACGGAGAATATACATACCGCTTGAAACAAATCGATTTGGACGGAAGTTACAAATACTCGAAAGAAGTTGAAGTAACCGTCGGAGCGCCTACGAAATTTGAACTTGCGCAAAATTATCCTAATCCGTTTAACCCAACGACTACAATAAATTATGCAATCCCGAAAGTTGGCGAAAGCGGCGTTGCGGTTCAACTGAAAGTTTACGACGCGCTTGGCAGAGAAGTAGCGACGCTTGTAAACGGAAAACAAACGGCGGGCGAATACAGCGTGAAATTCGACGCAAGTAAGTTGACAAGCGGAATTTACTTTTACACGTTGCGCGCAGGTAATTTTGTTCAAACGAGAAAAATGATTTTGATGAAATAATGTTTTGTTAGTTAGCGTTTATTAATTAAAACCCGGCTTTTTAGTCGGGTTTTTTATTTGAAACCACAAAGAACACAAGCGGTTTCACGGAGAACACTGTGTCCGCTTTTGGCGGATTGTGCTTCCTTTGTGCGCTTTGTGGTTTTGTTCCACCTTAAAATTATCAGAAACAAAATTCACGCACAAGTTTATATTTGGTCAAAAAAGTTTTTACAACTCGTGGTTAAATTAGATTTTTAATCCACACCCCGATTTTCGACTTCGCCGGCTCAGTCGAAAATCACCCCTCTCACGAGAGGGGAATTTTTAGTATTGAATAAAATTCCCCTTCCGATTGGAATCCGCCGCGGCGGAGTGGCGACGCGTAAGCGGCGTCGGGGTAGGGTTTAGTAATACATTCTCGGTTTCATATTTGCCACTAAATTTGAACAAGTTTCAAAACAAATCCAAGTTTCGTTAAGAAAAAATTTGGAAAAAGAAATAAGAATAGATTAATTTTAATTTTTAATATTTGAAAAAAACGAAAGGAAATAAAATGGTTGAAGTAGGAAAAAAAGCGCCGCAATTTACGTTGCCGGATAGTTTCGGAAACAAAGTTTCGCTTAAATCTTTTCTTGGCAAAAAAGTCGTGCTTTATTTTTATCCGAAAGACAACACATCCGGTTGCACAAAAGAGGCGTTGGCTTTTAAGGAAGCGCTTCCCGAAATAGAAAAACGAAACGCGGTTGTAATCGGAATTAGCAAAGATTCTCAAGAATCGCATCAAAAGTTTGTTGCAAAATACGATTTGCCTTTTATTTTGTTGAGCGACCCGGATTTGAAAGTAATTCAAAAATACGGCGTTTGGGTTGAAAAAAGTATGTACGGAAGAAAATATATGGGCGTAGAGCGTTCGACTTTTATCATCGACGAGAAGGGAAAAATCAAAAAAATATTCCGTAAAGTTAAAGTTGCAAAACACGTTGAAGAAGTATTAAAAGCGTTGGACGAATAATATGGCAAAAGTATATTTGACGCGTCGCGAAACTTTCAGCGCGGCGCACAGATTGTTTAACCCAAATTGGGAAAACGAAAAAAACGACGAGGTTTTCGGCAAGTGCAATAACTATTACGGACACGGGCACAATTACATTCTCGAAGTTGTAGTCGAAGGCGAACCCGACCCTGAAACCGGCTTCATTATTAATCTTACCGATTTGCAAAAAATAATTAACGATAACGTAATTGAGGTTTTCGACCACAAGCACTTAAACTTCGATGTTCCCGAGATGCAAGGTAAAAATCCAACGATTGAAAATCTCGTGGTGATAATTTGGGATTTGTTGAAAGACAAACTTCCGAACGGCAAATTGCATTCTATAAAAATTTACGAAACGGAGAATAACTATGCCGAATACCGGGGCGAATGAAATTAACATAGAAAAAATTTCATCTTTGATTAAAGAACTTTTGACGGAACTCGGCGAAAACCCGGAACGCGAAGGTCTTTTGAGAACGCCGTTGCGCGTTGCCAAAGCTTACGAGTTTTTAACTCACGGTTACAGAACCGACATAAACGACGTAATCAACGGCGCGGTTTTTGAAGAAGACCACAACGAAATGGTTTTGGTTCGCGATATCGATATGTACAGTATGTGCGAACATCATATGATTCCGTTTTACGGAAAAGTTCACGTTGCTTACATTCCGAACGGAAAGGTAATCGGACTGAGTAAAATTCCGCGAATAGTCGAGGTTTACGCAAGGCGTTTGCAAATTCAAGAGCGGCTAACAAAGCAAATTGCAGATACTTTAATGGACGTTTTACAACCCGAAGGCGTAGGCGTTGTGATTGAAGCCTATCATATGTGTATGATGATGCGCGGCGTGCAAAAGCAAAATTCGTTTACGGTTACAAGCGCAATGCGCGGCGTTTTTATGGAGGATATTAAAACGCGCAATGAGTTTTTGGGCTTAATTCGTTTGCGGGAGCCAAACGATAAATAATTAAGAATTATGAATTAAGAATGAAGAATGTATTCTCTACCTTAAAGGTTCTTGAACCTTTAAGGTAGAGTGAAAAATCAGGGGGAAAAGTTGAATCTGGAAAAATTATCTAAAAAAATCGGGTTTACGGAAAACGAATTAAAAACCGTTCTTTTCTTATTATTTGCGGCGTTGCTCGGTTTGGTTCTTAAATTTGCAAATTATGAAACATCCGAGCCAAAGCATTACGATTATTCGAAACAGGACAGTTTGTTTAACGCTTATCCGATTTATCGTAAAAACGAAGACGAAAAACCGGTTCAAAAAAAATTAGTTGCCAAAAAAGAAACTTTCGATTTTCATAAAAATAAAACAAATTTAAATATTAAATTTGTAGATAAACAAATTTTAATTGACGTTAATTCGGCAACGAAAAATGAATTAACACGGTTGCCAGGTATCGGTTCTAAAACCGCGGAAAAAATAATTGTTTACCGTAATAAACACGGTAAGTTCAAACGCAAAGAAGAGCTGATGAACGTCAAAGGAATTGGAAAGAAGAAGTTTGAAAAAATAAAAAAGTTTGTAAAGATTAATTAATAAACATTACTCTCGGAGGAATAAAGATGAAAAAAAGCGAACCGTGGTACATTCATGCTGGTCTTTGGGTTGTGATAGTCATTTTAACTTACATTTTAATTCAGGTGGCAATAGTGCAACCGAGAGAAATCATGAGAATGGAGCGCTATTACACAAAGGAATCCCGATTGCGAATGGATAATATTCGTCAAGCCGAAATCCTTTGGCAAAAAGAGAAAAAGTATTACACGGATAATCTCGACAGCTTGATTCAATTTATCAAAAGCGACGCTACGGTGCAAGCGTTGGTGAACGGTTACGACACCGCTTACATTCACAAAAAAGTTAAAAAAGTAATTGACGGAAAAGACACTTTGGTTGTTGTGGACAGCATGGTTTTGAAACCGAAAAATCCATTTAAGCCGCTACTTTCCGTCGGTAAGTTTGTTCCCGAGTCTCTTTTTTACGCGCCTAAGTCTCATCGTTTCTACCATCTCGAAGTTGATACTAACATAGAATACGACACTACCGTAAACCGCTGGGGAAAACTTGTTCGCATCGATACGATAATGATTTTCGGAAACCGTTATTATCTTGAAGATCCGGACGGCTACGGTTCTATAGGCGACGTTTACAACGACGCTTTGAAAAACACCGCATCTTGGGAATAGTAATTTAGTATGTCAATAATTTTTAACGGAGTCGGTTTAATGATAACCGACTCCGAAATATTGTTGGCAAAACTCGAAAAAAAAGAAAACAAGTTTCTTGTAGGAAACATTTTATCTTCTTCGTTTGACGTTCCGCTCGATCAATCCACAGGCGAAATTATTTTTCTTTCGCAACTTGAAGAGATTTGCGAAGAGAATCTTAAAGACGTTAAAAAAATTCGCGTTGCTTTTTCACAACAATTCTACAAAATTTTTTCATTTCCTTATGAAAAAGCACTTACATCACGCGACGTAAAAGAGAGACTAAAATGGGAATTTTCAAATCTTTATCCTACTCTTGACGCGGAAAAATTTGTTTATTCGCATTTTATCGTAAGAAAAACAGATGACTTTTTTGTTTATGTAATAGCGGTTTCGAAAAAGTTTGTCGAAGTGATAAAAAAATTTGCTGTTCGTAAAAATATTGCGGTGGACTTTTTCGAGCATCCTGCAATTTCCTCTTACAATGCTTCAAAAATTGCTATTAAAAATTTTGACGTTCTACTTTATTTATCGAATAAATTCGCGACTAAGATAATAAACGATAACGGTAAGATTCGCGAAATTAAATTTTACGAAGCGAAAGAAAAATTTACGCTTGAAGAAATCGAAAATATTTGCGGAGAACCGGAGAAAAACAAAAACGCGATTTTCATTTCCGAAGGCGCAATTGCGGATGAAATTGAGAAGAAAATTTTAGAGATGAATTACAAACCGGTTCAAGAAAAATTTACCGCTTACGTTAATTCCGAAAATGAAATAGACGAAGCAACCGGAAAATATTTGCCGGTTTTAACTGGCTTACTTTTCAGGGTGCGTTAGGATGAGAATAATTGCCGGTAGTTTGAAAGGTCGAACAATCAAAATACCGAAGTCGAAATTGGTGCGTCCCACAACCGACAAAAACCGCGAGGCGATTTTTAATTATCTTGCAAACGTATTTAATTTTGAAGGCGCGGTTGTGCTTGATCTTTACGCGGGAACCGGCGCGCTTGGTTTGGAAACAATTAGTCGCGGAGCCGAGCAAGTTGATTTTGTTGAGAAAAATTTCAAGATATACAAAAATTTAATTGAAAATATTAACTCGCTCGGCGTTGCGGACAAGGCGAAAATTTTCAAAAGCGAGGCGGATAAATTCACGAAAGCGACGAAAAACAAATATCATCTGATAATTGCCGATCCGCCTTTTTTTCATTACGACGTTTACGATGTTTTCAAAAATATTTTTGAAAACGAATTGCTTGAAGAAAACGGCTTGCTGATTATCGAGCGTTCGATACAAACAAAAGAGAAAGATGTCGCCGCCTTTGGCGCAGAGCCGATTAAGCGCCTGGGCGACAGTTTGATTTACGAATTTTCAAGTTGAGGAATAAAATGAAAAGAGTAATTTATCCTGGAATGTTTGACCCTGTAACCAACGGACATATCGACGTCGTTAAAAGAGCGATGGAATTATTCGACGAAGTGATTGTTACCGTCGGACGTAATCCCGCTAAGGTCGGACTTTTTTCCACCGAAGAAAGAGTGGAAATGTTGCGCGAGAGTTTAAAAGATTTTGAAAACGTCCGCGTGGATTCTTTCGACGGCTTAATGGTTGACCACGCCCGCGAACTCGGCGCAATCGGCATAATAAGAGGTTTGCGCGCAATTACCGATTTCGAATATGAATTCCAAATGGCGTTGATGAACCGGAAACTTTCCAACGACATAAAAACAATTTTTCTGATGCCTCACGAAAAATACACTTACCTTAATTCAACGATTATCAGAAACTTGGCAATGTTTGGCGCGGACGTGAGTAAATTTGTTCCGCCGTTTGTCGAACAGAAATTGAAAGAGAAATATCCAAAGCAGTATGGGTTGGAACAGTGACGAGTAACGTTTTCCGCCTACGGCGGAAAGTAACGAGTGACGAGCACAACAAACGACGCAGCAATTCGTCGGTTTAGCAAGCAAAGGCTGAATATTCAACAGTTTGCCGCGTCAGTCGCTACGCTCCTTCCTCGCAAAGACATGTGTGTTTTTTCCACGGCGATGAAAAACGCTCGTCAAAAGTTAATTTTTCACAAGCAATTAATCCCGCATTAACTTTTCCTTTGTTATTTTTAAAGGAACAAATTTTAGTTTAATGTATTTAATACTTACGCTTCTTTCTCTTGATTTGCCGGAGGATTAATGAAATCGAAATTAATGATAATAACGACCGTTGCGCTTTTATTAGCCGGTTGCTCTTCTTACAAGGAGCTTTCGCCTGAGCCGGAAATAAATCCGAAAATAAACGGCTACATTAAAATCAAAGACGGAAAAGAAAATTTCGAACTTGAAAAAGGAAAGAAATATTACCTCGCTTTCAAAAAGCCGGTCCGCGATAACGTTTATTTAATGATTAAAAATAACATCAAGCCGTTTTCGGAATATTATTTTACCGGAAAATTTTTGAAAGAACCAGGATACAAAGTAATTCCCCATTTAACGGCAACCGAAAAAGAATTAAGCGTCTTTCCGCTCGATACGCTTCATAAAAAATTTTATTGGGTAATTGAGAAAATTGAAAAAGACACAATTCTTTCCGCAGAATATCGCTACATTGAGTCTTGGCGGTTCGGGTTTGAACGCGATTATCAAAAGGATTTTTCGCTTTTCAACAAAGTTAAAATTGACAGAGAAAAATACAGCGAAGTTAATTTATCGAGAAAACTCACCGATTTGCAAAGCAAATTAAATCAATTAAGAACCAAGTTCGATACGCTGACGGCGTTGCGGCAACGCGCGGCGGCAATGGAAAAATATTTTCCTTCCGAATACCGCACTGCGAAAGATTACGATTATAAAAAATACCTGATATTCGAAAACGACGTCGAGGAAGAATTTCTTTTCCAGAAAAAATCTCTTTCCCTTTTAAGCGCAATTGTCGAATTGAAAAAAACCGAGAACCAACCTGAACTCTTTTTGCAGAACATTCCAACTTTTTACAACTTCTTGAAAAATTCCGCAACGGTTGATAAATCGTTAAAAAACAAAGTGAAAGAAATTATCGCTTCCCGTCTTTTGGAAGCGGAAAAATTTTACGAGAAAACAATAATCAAAAAAGTAGATACCGAGCCGTTTGAAATGTCGCCGCCGCTTGACGAAGTTGCAAATCTTTACAAGGAAGTAAACGGTTTTGTGCCGCAAAGCTTTTTGAAATACAAAGAATTTTTCGAGAGTTTTGACAAAAAAGCGAACGAATTGAAAAATTATTCCGAATATGAAAAACAATTAAAAGATTACTTATCTCGCGCGCCGAAATGGATACCGGAACGCTATTTTAACAAGGCGTTGAATATCTTAAACAAAATGGCGGAGAATTTGCCGGAAGTTCATCCTTCGAGTTTCGGCGATTTCAAAAATTACACTTGCGTTACGATTTTGACGGCGAAGGCGAAAAAAATCAAACGCGGTTTCCGCAAATTCGAGCGCGAAATAAAAGAGGCGAATTTCGTGGTTGCGCAAATTAACAACTTGCGCAAGGAAGGCGCTTACGACGAAATTATTTCTCTTCTTAAAAACAACACAGCCCTTGTTTTTCTCAGAAAACATTACGCTTTTCTCGATTATGATTTCCTGAAAAACGAAGAGAAAAAAATTAACGGATTTTTGAACGAAAAAAATTGGGCGCGAGCCGAAAACGAAATCAGAAAACTTTCGGAATTCAACCGGTTCTTGAACGAAAAAGAAATGACAAAAAGGCGCGATTCGCTTGCCGTAACAAAAGCGGACAGATTATTCAGGTTAGTTAAAATTTACACGCAAGCGCGAATTGATTCGGTTTTGCAAACGCAAACCGGCGCGTATGAAAATTTGGATTCGCTTTATTTGGGAAAAGTTTTCGCGCCCGATTTTGTTTTCAGTTTTGACCCGAGAGGGAACGAATTTGTCGAGCAAAGAAACAACGAACTTGAAAGCTATGTAAATAAAATCAAGTTTTACGAATTTCCCGAAAAATCGATTCTGAAATTATACAACGAGATTTTGAGAAATTCCAACAGCGACGGCGTTCCGAAAGCGCGCGCTATTTTGTATCACGCACGGTTTTACCGCGGTTCTAACAAAAAGGTGAAAAATATTATCGACGAGTTTAACGTAAACGTTGCAAAAACAATCAAGCAAGCAAAAGTTTACAGGAAACTTTACGCGCTTCCGGTTACAGACAATGCGAAAGGCGAGAATATTTACAAATTCAGAGTCGTTCTGAAAATACCGACGCAAGCGCAATTTCCGGTTTATGAGATTAACATTAAGCTGCCGGAAGAAATTGCAAAGAATGCGGCGAACCAAAAGTGGTACGAAAAAATTACGCTGAACGGTGAAGAATTAAAAAACGAAGGCAGAATAAAAATCATTGCGCCGACAGCGTCGAACGATTACGAATGTAAAATTTCGCCCGTGCAGATGGACGCGGGTGGAAGGAATATTCTCGAAGTAACATTTAAGTTTCCGTCGTATAAAATTTATGAAATTAGCGTAATGGCGCAAAAACCGTTAATTAGAAAAAATTAGGTAAGCTAAATGAACAAAAGACAAATAATAATCGGAGTTTTAATTTTAGCGGTAATCGTTGCCGTTTATTTTCTTTTCTCGGGAAGCAAGCTGAAAGGCAAGATTGTTATTCCGTACATCGGACACCAAAAGCCGTATATCGACCCGCACTTGCCGGACGCGAATTCGCTTTCCGATAAATTGGACGAAGTTGAATTTGACGGCTTGTTTAACGTTTCGTCGAACGCAAGCGGAATTACTTACGAAGACGGACTCGGAACGCTAATCGGAATCGATGAGAACGATGTTGTTTCGGTTAAGTTGCGCAAAGACGCGAAATGGTCGAACAGTTACAAAATAATTATCGACGACGAACCGCAAGTAAAAGAAAGCAAGGCGAATTATTTTTCCGCCGAAGACGTTGATTTTACTTTGCGAAGAATAAAATTTCTGGGAAGTCTTTCGCCCGATTACATCCTCGTTTCGCAAGCGATGAAATATATCGGTTTCAAAGGGCCGGACGAAAACAACGTAATTCGCTTTCAATTCAAGCGCGACAGAATTTGGACGGAAGCCGACATTAAGGAAGTTCTTTCGTTTAAGATACT
>WGAL01000005.1 GCA_015494845.1 Melioribacteraceae bacterium | reverse complement strand
CATTTACGGCGTTCAATTTATTGAGCGGCTTTTTCTCAATAATGTACGCCGCGCAAAACGAATTGATAACTTCCGCAATATTTATTTTTATTGCGGTATTTTTTGATTTGTCCGACGGTTTTATCGCGCGATTGTTCAAAACTTCCAGCCGGCTCGGCGTGGAACTCGATTCGCTCGCCGATATTGTAAGTTTTGGAGCAGCACCGGCAATTTTAATTTATTATTCGTTTCTCGTTAAATACGGCGTAATCGGAATCATTGTCGCGGCAATTTATTTGATTTTCGGCGCGTTCCGGCTTGCGCGCTTCAACGCAATGCTCGAAAGTTTAACCGAAAAACCCGATTTTAACGGACTTCCGATTCCGATGGCGGCGATGACCCTTTCCTCATACATTATCCTTCACAATCCGAACCCGAGATTAACGACGCCTTACGATACAATTGCGCTTGTGATAATGCTTTTCGTAAGCGTGCTAATGGTTGCCGATATAAAATATTTTTCAATCGCAAAATTTTTCAAATTGAAAAAGAGCGCAAAAATCGGCATTTCAGTTTTTCTTATCGCTTCTCTTATTTCATTTTTTGTAACCAACGGCAAAAGTTTGTTTTACTTTTTTGCAATTCTTGTCCTTTCCGGCTTTTTTAATTCGAGAATAGAAAAATATCTTTTCGTTCAAAGCAAAAAGAAGAAATGATTTGTTGGTTACATTTCGTTTCTTTACTTTGAGATAATCGATGCATAAAAAATCATTCATATCTGAGTGCTGTTTGTATTTCACGACCGCTCTGATTATTGAGGATTTACGAAACTATGAAACGTCCTTCGGATTATCTCAAAATTATTTTTGTTTTTTAAAAAAGAAACGTTAATTTTCGTTTCTCAAAATTTTGACTTGCGCCCGTAGCTCAACTGGATAGAGCGTCTGACTACGGATCAGAAGGTTGGGGGTTCGAATCCTCCCGGGCGTACGAAGCTCTGATTTTTCGGAGCTTTTTTAGTTTTAAACTGTCCTTGATTGTCGAAAATTATTTTACCTACCCGGCTACTCAATTTACCTTTTTTCATTAATTCTAAAATCGTTAATTTTGTTTTCTAATTTTACCGCTAACAATTTAGAAAGGAACATTTATGGAAAAATCAATTTCAAGAATTATCTCGGAATTTGCCGTTAATTTAAAATTTGAGGACTTGCCGGAAGAAGTAGTTGAAACAACAAAAAAATTCCTTTACGATTCAATTGCGTGCGCGTTTGGCGGCTACAAAACAAAGGACGTAAACATAATCCGCAATATTTACAATAATATGGGCGGAGCGCAAGACGCGACCGTAATCGGCTTTGGCGATAGAATTCCCGCCGTAAACGCCACGCTTGTAAATTCGTTAATGATTAGAGCGCTCGATTACAACGATATTTATTGGAAAGAAGACCCTTCGCATCCTTCCGATTTAATTCCGGCGGCGTTGAGCGTGGGCGAGCTTGTCGGCGCAAATATGGAAGAAGTAATTACTGCGATTGTTTTGGGATACGAGTTCGAGCAACGTTTATGCGAGTTTGCGGTTCCCGGCGTTCGCGAAAGAAAATGGCACCACGCGACGCTTACGCAATTTGTTTCGCCGATTGTCGCCGGTAAACTTTTGGGATTGACGGTTGACGAAATGGTAAACGCAATCGGAATCAACGGCGTTCACAATCATACAATCGGAGCGCCAACCGCAGGCAAACTTACGATGATGAAAAACACGGTTGACCCGATGGCTGTTCAATCCGGCGTGTTTGCCGCGTTAATGGCGAAAGAAGGTTATACTGGAACGGAAGCCGTTTTTGAAGGCAAAGAAGGTTTTATGGATACGTTTTTCGGTTGGAACGTTAAAGAGCAAAAACCGGAACCGGTTAAAATGCAAGGACGCGAAGCTCTCGGCGAATGGACTTGGGATTTGGATAAATTAATCGGCGGGCTCGGCGAAAGTTACAAAATAATGGAATGCGGAATGAAAGCGTTCCCGACCGAAGCGCTTACGCACACGCACATTACCGCGGTTCTGAAAGTCGTGAAAGAAAACAATATTAACTACGATGAAATCGAAGAAATAAAAATTACGACAATCGCGCGCGCCGTGGATATTCTTTTCGACCCGCACAAATACCGCCCGGAATCGCGCGAAACTGCGGACCACTCGCTGCCTTATTGCATTGCGGCGGCTGTTGTAGATAAGAAAATCACGACTGCGACGTTTTCCGAAGAGAAACTTAAAGACCCGAGAATTTGGGAAGTGATTGATAAAATAAAAGGGGAAGCGTCGGAAGAGTTCGATAAAATGTTCCCGGAAAAACAACCCTCGCGCGCAACGATTACGACGAAAGAGGGAAAAGTTTATTCCGAATATCTTGAATATCCGAAAGGCGACCCGCGCGAACCGATGACGATTGAAGATATTAACGCGAAGTTTGAAGGGCTTGCCGAAGGTTTGTTAAGCGCGGAAAGACAAAAAGATATTAAGGAAACAATTCTTAATAGCGAAAATCTTTGCGCAAGAGATTTTATGCGTAAAATGGTAATTTAAAACTCGGCGGAGCGCGTTTGCGCTTCGCTTTTTTATTTTATAAAACAAGTTTGAGGAAAAGAATTATGGCAAAATCCACTGCTGGGAAAAAAGGCGGGAAAATTCGTTCCGATTGTTATGTGGAATTTCAAACGAAAACGCGAGGCGGATTAAAAATAGAAATTAAAAGTAAAGTTCAATCGATGTTTGGCGAAAGCATTCGCGCGCTTGCAGAAGAGATGATGAAATTTTTCGGAATTAAACACGCTAATCTTTACATCGAGGATTACGGCGCGCTCGAGCCGACTTTAATGGCGCGAATTGAATTGGCTGTTAAAAGAGCGGCGCCGGAAATAACCGCCGAATTTTTACCGGAAATGATTAAAGCTAATAAATATAAGACGACGAAAGACCGTCCGCGCAGAAGCCGTTTGTATTTGCCCGGCAACGAACCGAAATTTTTCCCGAACGCCGGTTTACACAAGCCGGACGGAATAATTCTCGATTTGGAAGACAGCGTTTCGCCGCTGGAAAAAGACGCCGCGCAGTTGCTCGTACGTAATTCTTTGCGCGCAATTAATTTTTACGGTTCGGAAAGGATGGCGCGGATAAACCAATTGCCTCGCGGTTTGGACGATTTACGTTTTGTGGTTCCGCATAATGTTCATGTAATTCTTATTCCGAAAGTGGAAACCGCAGAACAAGTAAAACAAGTTGAAGAAAAAGTAAACGAACTGAAAAAAGAATTCAAAGTTCGTCGCGAAATTTATTTTATGCCGATAATCGAAAGCGCGCTCGGCGTGGTAAACGCTTATCAAATCGCTGCGGCGTCCGAAAATAATTGCGCTTTGGCAATCGGACTTGAAGATTACACTGCTGATATTGGCGCGCAAAGAACCAACGAAGGACGCGAAAGTTTTTACGCTCGTTCCGCGCTTGTAAACGCGGCAAAGGCAGCTGGTATTCAAGCAATCGACACTGTTTTTTCGGACGTGAACGATATGGAAGGATTACGCCAAAGCGTCCTCGAAGCAAAATCTCTCGGCTTTGACGGAAAAGGTTGCATACATCCGCGACAAATTCCGGTAGTGCACGAAGCGTTTGCGCCAACCGAAGAAGAAATTGAAAAAGCGAAAAAGATTGTCGAAGCGTTTGAAGAAGCTGAGCGCAAAGGCTTGG
>WGAL01000004.1 GCA_015494845.1 Melioribacteraceae bacterium | reverse complement strand
TTGTAAGTTGAATTAGGGCAGGAAAAGTTTCGCATTGCTAAAAACAAAAAAGCCTTGAAAACATTACGTCTCAAGGCTTTTTTATTCGTGCATCCTGGGGGACTCGAACCCCCGGCCGACTGATTAAGAGTCAGTTGCTCTACCAACTGAGCTAAGGATGCACCGCAAAAATAAGCAATAGAATAAAAGTATCAAATAGGATTTTTTTACGCATAAATTTTAATTGGAATTTTCGTGGAATTTTTTTTGCAACTTTTTTTTGAATTATTCGTCATAAAGGCAGAGAAAGAAAGAGGAAAAAATGCAAAAGAGAATTTACAGGTCGAAAAACGATAAAATAATTGCAGGAATTTGCGGCGGTCTTGCAAAATACTTTGAGGTTGACCCGGCTATCGTAAGAATTATTTTCATTCTCTTATTCTTTTTTAAGGGTATCGGATTTCTCGTTTATATAATTATGTGGATTGTTGTTCCTTACGACCCGAACGAAGTTAGAGTTTTTCACGCTCACGCCGGCAAAACGGATTATGCCAAAAGCGCGCAAGAAAATATTAATGACGAAGACGTTGAAGAGGCGCAAATAATCGATGAAATCGACGAAACGGAAAGCCGCAAAAACGCCGGAGCAACCGCGTCGGCAAATATTAAAAGAACCGATAACCGTTACATAGCCGGTATTGTTCTTATTGTTCTTGGCGGATTGTTTTTGCTCAATCAAATTGTGCCGTCGTTGTCGATGAAAGTATTGATACCGGTTATTCTGGTAATTGCAGGCATCTATTTATTAATTAACTCCCGCAACGGAGGAGGTAAACAATGAAACACGGAAAAGTCTTTTGGGGAACGTTTTTGCTTTCTGTCGGAATACTCGGATTATTAGCGTCGCTTGGAATTTATCTCGGTTTTGATTTTTCTTCAGATTTGGTAATTCCTTTAATTTTGATTTTACTCGGTTTGGCTACAATAGTTAAGCAGAATTCGGCAAAGTTATTGATTGTCGCATTGGGCGGAATTCTTTCCGGGGCACTTGTTTATTCAATATTTTGGGACGAAGGCGACGTTTCAAATTCGTTATTCAAAACAAAAATAGTTTTTAATGACGACGAAGAAACGGTTCTCGATACGGCTAAATATAATTCGGTTATTCCTTATTATGATTTGGACGAGTTGCACGTGAAAATTCTTGCGGCGGCAAGCGAAATGAATATCGGCGGCGTAAATACGGACGAATTTACCGCGCGTATTGACGGTTCTAAATATGAGATGAAATTTAACAAGGAAGATAAAAACGGGCAGTTGAAAATTACCCACCAAAAAGGCGAAAACGATAAATCGTTCAAGTTGGATAAATCCGAATTGAATTTGGAGTTGAACGCCGAGCCGGAATATTTCTTCTTAATCAAGGGCGGGGCGAGTTCGTTTTATTTGAACTTCGAGAAACTGAAAGTTAAGAATTTGAGAGCCGAAATAGCCGCGTCGGAAATTGAAATGCGTTTTGGAAATAAACAGAAAATCGCAAACGTGGATTTGGATTTTGCCGCAAGCAGCGTCGATATTTACCTTCCCGACGACGTCGGATGTTTGTTGAACGGAAAAACGACGCTTGTGGATAAGGATTTTTCAGATTTTGAAAAACAGGGCGACGCATACGTAAGCAAGAATTTTGACTCGGCGGAAAAGAAAATATATTTGAATTTCAGCGGCGCGCTCGCCGAAGTAAACGTAGAATTTTACACGCCGGAAGAATAGAAAAATACGGCCATTGCGAGGAGCGAAGCGACGCGGCTCCGCTTTAGACGGACTGTCAGATTGTAAACTTTTCGGTGAAAATTCAACAGTTTGCCACGCCAATCCCGACAAGTCGGGATTAGCGCGCAAAGACGTTTACTTAAACTATTTACTTCACAATTCCCAAAAGTTCAACTTCAAAAATTAACGCTTGGTTCGGACCAATTGAACGCGGCGCGTGTTCGCCGTAAGCCAATTCCGGCGGTATGTAGAGAATCCATTTCGAGCCGACCGGCATCATCGGAATCGCTTCCTGCCAACCTTTAATTACGCCGTTTACCGGAAATTCCGCCGGTTTCCCGCGGTCGTAAGAAGAATCGAAAACGGTTCCGTCTATTAGCGTGCCTTTGTAATTAACTTTTACTTTGTCGGTTAATTTCGGTTTCGGTCCTTTTCCCATTTTAATTACTTTATATTGCAAGCCGCTCGGCGTTACGTGTACGCCTTTTTCTTTTTTATTCTTTTCGAGAAATTCTTCGCTTTTCTTTTTATTCGCTTCGGCTTCGGCTTTATCTTTTTTCTGTTTTTCGTCGCGCATATGTTTTTGGAAGCGCGTTAAAATTTGATTAACGGTTTGTTCGTCAATGCTTCCGTTTCCGTCCGAATATTCCGCAAAGCCTTGAATTAAAGCGTCTTTGTTGATTTCAAGATTTTGACGCTT
>WGAL01000003.1 GCA_015494845.1 Melioribacteraceae bacterium | reverse complement strand
GTCACAACCGATTAGAATATTTTTTATTCCGAACCAATCAGCCGTGCGAATAATTGCGCCGAGATTGCCAGGGTCGGAAATTCTGTCCAAAACCAAAAGGAAATCGTCGTAGCGGAAATTTGTTTCTTCAATACGGAAAAGCGCGGCTATGTTTTGCGGATGAATTGTGTTTGTAATCTTCTTTAATTGCGTTGATTTTACTTCAGTAATTTTAATCTTTTTCTTTCGTGCTATTTCAAGAATTTTTTCAATTTCTTCGTTCGAACCGGCGACAAAAATTTCTTCGCAACGGTAATCGCTTTTAATGCCTTCGAGAACCGAGCGCGTTCCTTCGGCAATAAATTTTTTTTCGCTTTTGCGTTTTTTCTTTAATTGAAGCGATGCGAGATACTTCTGTTTATCTTTGCCGAGCATTAGAATTGGAAGTAGATAAACGGTTGAATGTCGGACGACTTAAATTGAACGACAATCCAAATAATTACAACCAAATACAACGCTTGCAACGCGAGCGGCGATTTTCCGATTGTTACTTTCATCCACTCTTCCCATTTTTCCGGCAAGAAGTGCGTCAGCATTCCGATAACGAACAACGCGACTACAACCGGATAAGCGGAAACAAACTGCGGAAAAACCTCGGCGTGGAAGTAGTGCGTGATTTGGTGAATCATATCGAATGCAATTTTGTATGACTGCGCGCGGAAGAAAATCATAGAAAAAGCCCAAACGTGAAATGTAATTATTACGCCCAAGATTTTTAACAGCGTTCCGCGTTCTTTTAACCATTTCGGATAATTCAGCAATCTTTCAATCGCAAGCGCAGTGCCGTGAATTGCGCCCCAAAAAACAAATCGCCACGACGCTCCGTGCCACAAACCACCAAGCAGCATTGTCATCATCAAATTGTAGTAGGTTCTGACTTTCCCTTTTCTGTTTCCGCCAAGCGGAATGTAAAGATAATCGCGCAACCAACTCGAAAGGGAAATGTGCCATCTTCTCCAAAATTCGGTAACGGTTTTTGCTTTGTACGGCGCGTTAAAGTTAACAGGAAGTCGAAAACCCATTAGCAAAGCGAGTCCGATTGCCATATCCGAATAGCCTGAAAAATCGCAGTATATTTGTAAAACGTAGCCGTAAATTGCCATTAGATTTTCAACGCCGGTAAAGCGCGTAGGCCACTCGAAAACGCGGTCGATAAAATTGATGCTGATAAAATCCGCAATTACGGCTTTCTTCAAAAGTCCCGCCATAATAAGAAAAAGCGCGTAGCCGATTTCTTTTTTGTTTATAACGGGATATTCATGAATTTGTTTAAGAAAATGCGACGCGCGGACAATAGGGCCGGCGACAAGTTGCGGGAAAAATGAGACAAAGAAAAGGAAATCGAGAAAATTGCGTTCTGGCTCTAATTGTCGCCTGTAAATATCGATTGTGTAACTCATCGATTGAAACGTGAAAAAGGAAACGCCGACAGGCAGAAAAATATCGAGCAAATCGAAATGTCCCAATTTTAGGGAGTTTAACGTATCGAGTAAAAAGTTTGTGTATTTGAAATATCCCAAAATGCCGAGATTCATCGCAATGCTGATTATCAAAAAAAGTTTTCGCTTCGCTTTGCTTTCGGTTTTGTAAATTTGCATTCCGGCGATGTAATCAATAAGCGAACTTAGAATAATCAACAAAAAATAAATTCCGCTTGACTTGTAATAAAAGAAAAGCGATGAAACGGTTAGGAAAATTATTTTTGCGCGCTTAAAGTTAATAAAGAAATAAGCAAACACAATTACGAATAAATAAAAGAACAAGAAAAAGCCGCTGTTGAATAATAGCGGCGCTTTCGGGTCGTATTTTAGCAGTTCAATAAAATTGTGAAAAATTTGTTCCATTTCAATCTCTTATTTTGCTTTTGATTCCGCGTCGAGCAAAGATTTTACAAACAACTCGGCAATTCTTTTCGCGCCGATTTCGTTGAAGTGCGTGTAATCCATAAAAGCGAGCGGCGGATTTGCTTTGACCCACTTCGGCATAGAATTTTTTCCGCCCATTGCTTTGAACAAATTCCAAAATGCAACGCCGGCGGTTTTCGCTATTTCCGCTTGCGTTCTGAGCAATTTAGGAATTCCTGTATCCGTTACAAATTCCGAACCTTTTTTCCGGCTTTTATCATGAACACCTACAATAATTATTCCAGCGTTTGGAAACGCTTCTTGCAAATTTTTAATTGCGCGCAACATTTCGTTTTTATACCAAGTATAATCAAGCGATCTTTGAGTGATTGCATTTACTCCGAATTGCAAAATTATCAATTTATAATCAAGATAACGGGCAAACTCTTTCAATTGCTTGACCGGAATATTTTTAAGAGCCACGCCGCTGTTTCCGCGAAGCGCAAAATTATCGATGTAAACTCCATTGCCTTCTTCAAGACTTACGCCGTAATATTTGCCGGAATTTGCAGGAAATTCCAATTTTAATTTTTTCACTTTTCCTTTTACCGGAATTTCGGTTCTTTCAACTCCGTTAGGCTTTTTAATTAGCGAAATTTGTCCACTTTTACTTCCGGAAGTGTATTTGACTTTTGTGTTTTTATCAGGCGATGAAAAAAGATATGCTTCGCTGAAATTTTTTTGTCTTCTGAAATAGTAAGATGTTTGATATTCGACCCACGCGTTCCCTTTCGGAATGAAAACTTCACCGTTAATTCCGACAGGATAGTGTTTCGGATTTGTAGTAAAAACCGAGTAGCTTTCCCAATTGTCCGAAAAAGAAAGACGCATCGATTGTCTGAACGAAACGTCTTGCGAGGTAATCGGGAGAAAGCCGACGCCTCTTCCGCCGAATTTTTTCTGCAATTCTTCCCTAATTTGCGACGTAACCAAGTCGCCTTCGATAATAGAATCGCCGAAGTGGGCAATTCTTACTTTTTGATTTTTTGAATTTTTTAGAGCTTCGAAGAATTTTTTCAATTGTTTCAAATTGCCTTGTAGCGGAACGGCAGTTCCGAGCTTCGAAGTCGGCGGTTCATTTAAAAACGGCAGCGGAAACACGGCGTACAAAACGTCGTTTTGCGATTGTTCGTAAAGAAATCCGCTTCCGTTGTTATCGTTAAACAAATCGTCGATTTCGTCGTTTACGTCTTTTTGTTCTTCTTTCAGCAAATCCGAAAAAATTTCCACTCTTTTAACTTTTATTCCGAATATTTCGAATTCCGGCGGTAACAAATAAAAAAACGACAAAAAAATAACGGTTAAAAGGAGAATATAAATCGGGCGTTTAATTTGATTTTCGCTCTTTTGCATTTCGGTTCCTTTTTATTTTATTTTTAATCTTTTCAAAACTTTCAGTAATTCGTCCGACCAAATTTTGTAACCTTTTGCGTTCAGATGTAATTGGTCGCGAGTGTAAACATCTTTTAAAAAACCATTTTGACTTAATTTTCCGTTTACATCAACAAAAATTGCGCCATAATCGCGACAAATCTTTTTTAATCTTGTATTTATTGTTTTTACGACTTTGTTTCTTCCGCGATTATTTTCCACGACGTTTAACTTCGGCATATTTTTCTCAATCCATTCCTTTCCCCAAAGTTTACCGGAATAAAAAATCGAAGTAATTACGACGCGGATATTGCGCTCAGTCAATTTATGAATAATATAATTGAAATTATGCAAAATAATCTCAGTATTAACCCAATTGTAAACGTCATTAATTCCGGCTTCGATAATTACAATTTTGGGTTTTAATTTGATTATTTCGTCCAAGCGGTTTTTCATTCCTTCTGTAACATCTCCGGCAATTCCGCGATTTATCACTTTGTAAATGCCGAGCAACTCATTCCACCGCGCGCTTTGAATGTGTGAATCGCCGAACATAACGATTTCCGGATTGGAAAGTTTGTTTAATTTATACATCGATGTTTCAAAACGATACACCGGATTTTTAAGATAAGTTGTGTCTTTAGGCGAGGTAACAGACGGAGCGGCTAATAATTTTGCAGTAAAAAAGAACAGTATTGTAGCAAGAAACTTCACTTTGCTTTTCAATTTATTCTTGATTTTCTTGTTCGGAACTTTCATCATCGGCATTATTTCCAGCGTCAATTCCGAACTTTAAATTTAACGATTTTATTCTTTCGTTTAAAGTTTCCTCCGTTTTCCGCAATTGTGAAATTTTTATTAACTCCTCCTCTTTTCTCAATTCAATCGATTTTAATTCCTTTCTGCCGTTTTCTATTTCCACCTCGCTCTCTTTGATTTTATGCGAAAGCTCGGCAATCTTATTATTTAATTCTTCTAATTCTTTTTCCAATTCGTCGCGATTGTTTTTCGCCTTTTCAATATCGTCGGCTTGATTTTTCAAAACTTCGGCAAGCAAAGATTCCGCCGCCTTTTTCTTCGTTTTTAATTTCTTTTCTTCCGATTGCAATTTGCTGTTTTTGGCTTGTTGTTCTTTCAACTCGAGAAGCAATTCGCTTTTTTCTCTTTCGATTTCGCGCAGTTCGTTTTGAGCTTCTTTGATTTCCCTGTCAAATTTTTCTTTTTCTTTTTTCAGAACCGAAACTTCGGCTTGCAACGAATGTTCCTCAATCTCGAGTTCCATTATTTTTTTCTGTCGTTCGTTCGTTTCGTTTTCAAGATTTATTAAACGTTGCTTTGTTTCGTTAATCTTTTCAAGAACCGAATTTTTTTCTTCGACGTAGCCGTTTATTTCCGCTTGAAATTTTTCTTCAAGTTCGACGAAATGTTTTTCCAAAGATGTTTTTTTCTCTTCCAATTCCGAAATTTGCTTCTTTAACTTTTCGATTAAACCAAGTTGATTTTCTTTTTCCTCGTTAAGCGAAGCTATTTTTATTTGCAATTCGGAAATCATTTTCAGAAGCGAATCTTTATCTTTTGTAAGCGCGTTTATTTTTGAAGCAATGGATTTTTCTTCGGTTCGCATTATTGTGAGGTTTTCGTCGAGATTATTAACTTCGTCGTTTTTCTTGGCAATCTCTTTTTTCAAATTATCAATTTCATTTTCAAGATTGCGTTTTTCTTCGGCATAAGCGTTGAACAAATCGTCTTTCTCTTTAAGTTCTTCGCCCAATTTGTGTAATGTTTCTTCAAGCTGTTTTTTTATGCTTTCGGAATTTGAGATTAACGTTTCAAGTTCCGAGCGTCTTTCTTCGAGTCGCGAAATCTCTTCTTTCAATTCCGAGATTTTCACCGCTTCGGCTTCCAAAATTTTTGCGTTTTCGTTCTGGGTTAAAGCCAAATTTTGATTTAATTGTTCAAGCGCATTTTGTTTCTCAGAAATTTCGTGTTTTAGTTTATCCAGTTCCGCTTCTTCAAGAAATACTTCTTCCTTGTTCAATTTGTTTCTTTTTAACAATTCGTCTCGTTCGGTGTAAAGAGCCGCAACCTCGCTTCTTAGCGCTTGTTCCTCGTCTTTTAATTTCGAAATTTTATCGTGAATTTTTTCTTTTTGATTTGTTAAATCTTCCAACATTATGCGTGTGGCTTCGACTTTTCCTTTCAGCGATTCCAGACTTTCGTGTTCCTGTAAAAGTCCGTGTAAACGATTTCTCAAATCCTCGTTTTCTTGAACAAGTCTTTCTATT
>WGAL01000002.1 GCA_015494845.1 Melioribacteraceae bacterium | reverse complement strand
TCGGTAACGAAAATGATTTGTTTGTATTTCCGGAAATAGATTTGGATTTTTACATCACCGAATTTACGCACATAAACGAAACCGTCTTTCCGAAAATTCTAAAACGCTACAATCCGCGCAAACTTATCGTTACGCATTATCAAAAAGGGTTGAAAAAGAAACGCGGCAAAGCAAATATTGTTTTCGCGGAAGATGGAGATGTGTTTAAATTTACCTAAAAATTCCGAATAACCTTGAAGGTGCAAGCACCTTCAAGGTTGAGTAATTTAAGCCAAACCTTTCTTCGCATCAATTCTTTCGGTTACAATTTTGTAAATAACAAGCGAAATTGCGGAAACAATCGCTATCCCCACAAAATAATACCAAATGTAATGCGCGTCAGCGTAATATGCGGCGCGTTCGATTTCGCTAAGTCCTTGCGGAAGAGTTTTTGGGTCAGGACAATACTTATCGAGCAAAACGCCGGAAAGCGAGAAACCGAAAATTGCAGAAAGAAACGAATGCAAGTGACTGAAACCGAGATACAAACCTTCTTCCCCTTTCGGCGCTTGCAAGGAAAAATATTCGAGGTAACGCGGGGAAATAAAACATTCCGCCAAACCTTGAATTGCAATTCCGAGAATCATATAAAACGTAATTTGGTAAATTTCGAATTTACCGAAAATCGAAACAGTTGCGCCGGCGTGTTCAGGTTGGCTCATTGCCATCATAAGCGCGGAAACCGGCATAATGAACATTCCGATTATCATCGTATTTACGGCGGAAACCTTCTTGGTGAGTTGATTAACAATCACAACAAAAATAACAACCGTTAGCGGATTAACATTTGCAAGCCATTCAGGTTTTGCTTGCTCGCCGAGAAGTCGAATTACATATTTCGGCATTGTCGCGTAAAGTTGTCCTTGAATCAACCAAAAGCCGGTAATAATTAACGTAAGAACCCAAAGACGTGGTTTCGTAAAAATTCCTTTTAACGCGGCAAGAATTTCGGACAAATTTTTTGTTTCTTCGTTTATTTGCGTTTCCTTGTAAAGAAAAATCGCGAACAGCAAAGCGATAAAAGTCATTGTAGCGGAAAAGAAATTTACATACTCTACGCCCAAACCTTGACGAATAAACGGCACAAACGTTTTTCCACTGAACGCTCCGATATTTACAATCCAGTAAAAAAGCGAATAACCGCGCGCTCTGTTTTCTTCGGTTGTGGTTTTTGCAACAGTTCCGGTAATTAACGGTTTGATAAACGACGCGCCAACCAAAAGAATAATCAGAAAAATGATTACCGCAAGTTTTCCGTGATAAACGCCGAGCAACGTATAGCCCGTAGTAAGGAGAGAGAAAGCAATTATCAGTCCCTTTTTAAAACCGATTTTATCGACGTACGCGCCTACAAACGGCGGAAGAAAATAAAGAGTGCCATAAAACAATCCGGCAATTATTCCTGTTTCAATATCAGTAAAACCGACAATGTCGGTTAAATAAAGCGTTAGAACAATAAAGAACCCGTAATACGCGGCGCGCTCCATAAGTTCCATAAAATTCGCCGCCCAAAATTCTCTCGGGAATTTCCACCCGCCTTGCTTGGAAATTTCAGTCATATCTTCCTTTCAGATTTTATGAGATGCGCCCTTTTAATGTTTTAATTTACCGACGCAGTCATCGCGAAGAGCGAAGCGACACGGCAATCCATCGCATTGTTAGCAAAAGCTAAAAGCTCGATAGTTTGCCGCGTCAGTCGCTACGCTCCTTCCTCGCAAAGACGTGTATTTTATTTTTTACGGAACCGTAACGGTTCTTTTTATCCAACCGTAACATTCGCCTTCGATTTTAACTTTATCGCCGGACTTCAATTTATGGAAGAAATAATCTTCCTTCGAAGGAACAGATTCTTTCAAGGCGATAACTCTATCTTTTGCGGACGATGCGTAACTACCGCCTAATTTTGCGGCTTTTTTGTATTCTTCAACCGCGAGTAAATAAACGAGTTTGTCTTTAAACTCAAAACCGCAATCGCGAGCCGCTTGTTCGTAAATTGTTCCCAAAATGTAATGCGGATAATCCCATTTCGGGTCAATTTTCATTGCTTTTTGCAAATACGAACGCGCTACGGAAAGTTGTCCCATATCCTTGTAAATAATAGCAATATTTACGTAATAAGTCCTGTTTTGAGGATCGAGTTTAATTAATTCTTTGTATTCTTTTATTGCTTCGGCGTCTTTTCCGAGTTTCGTATAAGCTTGCGCCAATTTTTCGCGGTAATTAATTACATTCGGCGATTTGCTAATCAAGAATTTCAACGGCTCAATCGCTTTTTCATATTCTTCGGCTTTCATACAAATCGCGGCGTATTTCCAAGCTTTTTCGGTGTTCTCTTTATCCAAATCCCAAGCTTTTTTGGTAATATCAACCAACTCTTCAATGTCTTCCGCAAGACTTTCAATCCGTTTAATCCAAACTTCGTTTGAAGGGTCTTTCTCCGACAAAGTAGAATAAAGTTCGAGAGCTTTCATTTTGTAATCGTTTTCGTCGGAAGCAAGTTTTGCGTAAATAAGTCCGAGTCTGTCAAGATAATAAGTCGCAAGGTTCGGATTAATTTCATACGCTTTTTCGTAAGCTTTAATCGCGCCTTCGTAATCAGGTGGATTCAACCAACTTTCGCGGACAAAACCTTCTTGCGCATAGAAATCGGATAACGCTTCTTTATCGGTTACGTATTGTTCCGCTAATTTGTAAAGAAATAAAGTTGTATCGGCAATTTGTTGCTTTTGCGCTTCGTCGGTTGCAACGGAATCATGCATATACCAAAGCATCTTCGCCATTTTCACAAAAGGATGATAACGCAAAAACGGTTTAGGATTAGTCAATAGAACCGTCCATCCGTGCGGCAACGAGCTTTCGTAATCCTTATTCTTGTAGGATTCATAAAACAAGCTGAATTCAGCCATCAGATTTACTTGATTACTGTCGCTTAAAACCGCCTTGGTTATTTTTGGCGTCGCTTTCAAACCAATTCCGGAGAATAAGAATCCGACAAAACCGAGTAACAAAATAATTTTTTTCATTTTCATTTCTCCTTATTTATATCCTTTTCTAATAAACCATTGCTCGCCGAGCGATAAAGATATTCCCAAACTTACGAATTTTTCTTGAACCAACGTTCCGTCGTTCGGTCCGCGTTTACCGAAAGTTAAAGACAAATCAATTATATCCCGTTCGTCCATTGGAATTCCCATACCGACGCTTGCGGAATAATAATAAATATTTTTTCCTTCAACCAAATATTGCAATTTCCCGTAAGCAATTCCGACGCGAAACGGAACGCGTTCCCAAAACGTTCTGCGCGGATGTTTTCTATCAAAATATTCAATTCCCATACTGAACTTAAATCTGTCGTCGGCATTCGCGCTATTTTCTCCTTTGTAATCATAATTCGACCATTTGGCATATGAATAATCCGCGACAAGTAAAACTGTTTTAAATAAGTCCAATTTCGTGCCAAAAGTGTATGTGTGTGGAATTGTCGCGACAAAATCGCCGCCTGCCGTAGTTATTTCGTCATATTTGGAATGAACGGTTAAACTTGTATCGATATGGACGCGAGCGATATAACGCATTGAAGCGGCAAAAGTCAAGCCTGTAATTACGTCGGAATTGAAATATTCGGCAAGATTATTTGTAATAATACCCGGCGTGAAACCCAATCCGCGGTATGTTTGATTTCTTTTAAACGTTCCGTCCTTAAATTGGGAAAAATCACTGAAATCTATGGTTGAAGAATAAAACGAATTTCCCGAATAATAATCGAAAGTTGAACCGAGTCGCAAGCCGAAAGGAAACTTGTAAGTAAGCCCGAAACCGATTTTCGAAATTCCCCCGCTTCCTTCGTATTTCAAATTATAGTCGTCATATTGTTCATTAGTGTATCTTTTTTGGACGTCGTAATCAATTACGGTTACCGGTTCCAAAAACATTGAAAAAACTATTCCATAATCTCTTTGAAAAGGAACCGCAAAACGAATTCCCAGAAATTTGCTTCCGAAATGTTTTGCGCTCAACGCTCCTTCTTCCTGCAACGATTGCGTAAACATAAATCCGCCTTCTACGCGCGTAAGATTTATTG
>WGAL01000001.1 GCA_015494845.1 Melioribacteraceae bacterium | reverse complement strand
TAAAAATCTTAACTACCGCATAGTTAAAAATCTCGTAAAAAAACACGAAGGCGAAAGCAGTTTAGAGGACACGTTAGATTCTGGCTCGGTTATTGTATTACGTTTCCCGTTGATAAGAAAAATCAGGGGATAAATGAAACGAGTCATATTGTTATTGGTCCTTGCGGCGTTATCGCTTACGGAAATTAACGCGCAAGAATCGGCAAAATCGGCTGAGGTCGATATTCGCGCATTGGTTCAAAAACAAATTGAAGAAGCGCGGAAAAATCTTGCGAAAAACGGCAAAAAAACAACTTTTCAAGAAGTGCAAATTGCGCAGGAAACAAGAACCGCGCAAAAGCCGGATGCCGAAAAACCGCAATTGACGCAGAAACAAGAGGAAGAACTCGCCGAAATTGTCGCTTTTCTGCAAAAGACAAAAAAGAACATTTGGACAAAATTAACCAGACTTTCGCCTTTCAAGCGCAAATTGTTGCCGTATTTTCTTGCGCTGGAACTCGTTTTAATTGGCATTATCCTTGCAGTTTGGTATATGAGGCGGAATAGCGGTTCCGCGAACGGAAATAAAAAGAAATACAATTTACGTGAAGTTGTAAGCAAAATGCGAAGCGAAAAATTAATAGTAAATACGACGAATAGCGAAAGTTCAAAATTGCGCGGCGATTTGTTAACTGCGCCAATTCGCATTGACGACGGTGGAAGACAAATTACGGAATTGGCAAAGAAGCGCGGAATCGCGAAAGGCGAGATTTTTCTTGCGTTGAAAGTAAGAATGCTGGCGTCCAAAAAAGGTAAAGCAATATTTAAAGCGTGATGTTAAACGGAATTTCAAATATCGCAAAAGTTTTGCAAAGCGGCGAAGTTAAACTGCAAGCGGTTAAAGTTCCCAAAACTTTGCCGAAATTAAATTCTTTTGTGAAAATCGAGGTTTTGGACGTCGTAAAAGGAAACGCAAAAATTTTAATTAACGGAAATCTTTTCCAAAGCAAGTTGCCGGTAAAAACGCACGCCGGCGATATGCTTTTTGCGCAAGTGATTTCTCAAAATCCGCTTACGCTTTCGCTCGACGCTTTTGTAGCGTCGAAACTCGGCGAGAGCGGACTTGCGGCGGCGGTTCTTTCGAAACTCGGTTTGCCGAAAACGAAATTTTCCGCAAAGGTTTTGGAAGCGCTGCTGAAAAGCAAAAAACCGGTTTCCCGCGAAAAAACCAAACAATTGCTCGAGTTTGTCGATTCGCTCGAGACTTTGCCCGACAAAATTCAAATGGCGTTTTTAATCGCTTATTTCTGGGACGACAGCGGCGAAACGTTTTCGCAAAAGCGCAACGTCTATCGTCGCGTTTTCGATTTGAGTTTCGACGAATTGACGGAAGCGATTTATAAAAAAATCGTTTGGTTGAGCGGACAAAATCTTGAAATGAAATTATACGGCGAAATAAAGAAAAAACTGATTTTCGACTATAAAAATTTCGAGCAAACAAAGAGCGCAAACGCGCTGTTCGGCAAAGTTAAAAACGCAATTGAACTTGCCGATTTTCTCGATAAATATTCCAACAAAGGCGTTTTAACGAACGCCGCGAAAACGGAAATTTCAAAACTGAAAGAATATTTAATCAAATACGTTTTGCAAAAATCGCTTTTGAGCAAATACGGGCTTTATCCCGATTTCGCAATAACGCTTGCCGACGAAGGTTTGCATTTATGGAAATTCGAGTTCTCTAAGGTTTTGAACTCAAAAGGCGAAGCGGTTTACCGGCTGGAAAGTTCGGTTCTTACAAGAAGCGAAAAATTGATTAACTACAAGATTTTTATTTCGGAAACGAAAGTTCAAGGCGACGCAAAAGCGGAAAAAATTTCGGCTCTTGCCGGAAGCGTAAACAGATTAAACGAAATATTTGCGCGCAAGTTTGCAATCGATTCGAACATTCGTTTTGCGCAAGGAAGTTCGTTTGTAAGTTAAAATGAAATGTAAATTAGCGGAAAAAGCGTTTTATATGGCATTAAAAGCAAAAATATTGGACGAGAACGATAAACGGCTTGCCGAAGCAATCCGGTTCTACGGATACGAGAATTTAACGCCGAAAGCGAAAATCGTTTTGGCGCAAATAATTGTTGAAACTGAAAAAGCAATAAAGGAAGATAGAAATGGATAGAGGTTTATACGAAGTCGCACGCGGAATGCAAATCCGCATAAAAAATATGGATTTTGTGGCAAACAATCTTGCAAACGTGAACACGACCGGTTACAAACGCGAAGTTCCCTTTGCGGAATATCTTTCGCGAATGGAATCGCAACCGGTAAAACAACTTTCCGATTTGCGTGACGGTTCGCTTGTGAAAACCGACGACCCAATGAACCTCGCATTGAGCGGGAACGCGTATTTTATGGTTCAAACAGAAAAAGGAATTGAACTTACGCGCAACGGAAATTTTAAGGTAACGCAAGACGGAACGCTTGTAACAAACGACGGCTACAAGGTTTTGACTTACGGCGGCAACTTGAACCTCTTTGAAGGCATCGTGAATAAAGACGAAATACACAACATAAAATTTGCCGATAACGGCGAGATTTACGTAAACGGACACGTAGTTGACAAACTGATGATTGCGCGCATCGACAATCAAAAGTTTTTTGAACGCGACGGGGCGTCGAGATTTTACAGGGAAGACCAAAGTTACGTATTGGCGAACGAGGACGAGTATCAAGTTCATCAAGGTTATTTGGAAGAATCTAACGTGAACGCTTTGATGGAAATGCAACATATGATTAAGATTAACCGCGATTTCGAGTCGGCGCAAAAAGCAATCCGCTCGATTGACTCGATGCTTGGAGAAGCAAAACAAATAGGAAAAATTTAAGAGGTGAATTATGAATAGAGCGTTAAGAACCGCAGCTTCCGGAATGTACGCGCAACAGTTAAATCTGGAAGTAATTTCGAACAACATGGCGAACGTAAACACGACTTCGTTCAAAAAGAACAGAGCGGAATTCGAGGATTTGATGTATCAGGAAATCGCCGCAAATCCGAAAAACCGCACGTTGCCGGGCGTTATTGAAAATCCCGCGGCGGAAATTCAAGTGGGAACGGGCGTTAAGCCGTCTTCCACGCAAAAGATTTTTGCTCAAGGCGATTTGACTCACACGGGACACAAATTGGATATTGCGATTTACGGCGATGGCTTTTTCCAATTGAGACGCCCCGACGGAAAATTCGTTTACACGCGCGACGGTTCGTTTAAACTTTCCGCCGACGGAACAATCGTTTCGTCAAACGGCAACGTTTTGGAGCCGGGTTTTACGATTCCCGATAACGCAATCGACATAAAAGTTTCATCCGACGGCGTGCTCAGCGTTGTCGATACGGACGGCAACACGGTCGATTTGGGAACGATTGAATTGGCTAAGTTCGTCAACCCGGGCGGACTGAAAGCAATCGGGAACAATCAATATCTCGAAACCGAAGAATCGGGCGTTCCGTTTTTGGGGCAACCGAATACGGAAGATTTCGGCGAATTGCAACAAGGTTATCTCGAATCTTCAAACGTCGATATAGTGCAGGAAATGGTGAATATGATTACCGCTCAACGCGCGTACGAAATTAATTCGAAAGCGGTAAAAACCGTAGATGATATGATGCAAATTGCAAATAGTCTTAAAAGATAATAATGCTTAATCTGATACTTGTCATAGCGTTTTTACTCGGCGGCTCAAATCAAAAGGCAATTGAAAACTACTTGCGAGCCAATTTGATTGATTACGTCAATTTCGAGTATCGCGTAATTAATCCGCAAAAATTCGAGAAAGCGAATTTCAGAATCGATTACAGCCGCGAGTTTACGTTAAAAAATCATTACGGTTACATCCCTGTTATTGTGAAAAACGGCAAGTACGAAGAAAGAACGTTTATTCCGGTAAATCTCAAATTGTACAAAAAAGCGCTTGTCGCCGCGCGGAAAATCAGACGCGGCGAAATTGTGGGAAAGGAAGATTTTCAAATAAGAATTTGCGACGTAACAAAATTGCGCGAAAAACCTGTTTCCGGTTATGCAGAATTGGAAAACTCGCGCGCAAAAATGAATATCCGCGAAGGCGCAATTCTTACAAAAGGAATGATTGAAAAAAACGATGATGTTTTTGCCGGTGAAAAAATTACCGCGCTGTATTCAAACAAAACGGTCGCAATTTCTTTTCCCGTAGTAGCGCGCAGCGGCGGGAAAAAAGGCGAAACAATTCGCGTTCAAAGAAAAGACGGAATTGTTTTTAAGGCGAAAGTAATGAACAAGAAATTAGTAACAATCTTGGAATAAAAGATTATGAAAAAGTTAATTGTAATAATATTGCTTGCGATAGGCGGCTTGTT